>JACCYK010000346.1 GCA_013696525.1 Chloroflexia bacterium | reverse complement strand
CCTCGGTGCCGTAGAAGCCTTCGCCCATTGCCGCGGAGAGATCGGTGGCGAGCTGGGCGTACTCCTCCCAGGTCCACATCTGCTCGGGGACGGTGATGCCGGCTTCCGCGAAGACCGTGGTGTCGTAGACCAGGGAGGGCGAGATGCAATCATTCGGAATGCCAAAGAGGCTGCCATCAATCGTATTGCCGACGACGGTGCCCTCGGCATAATCGGACAGGTCGATTGGGTCGGGCACGTACTCGTCCAGCGGCCGGATGACGCCTCGCCGCGAGTACTCGCCCATGATGTCCGCGTTCGCGCTCATCAGGTCCGGCGCATTGCCGCCGGCGGCTTCGGTAGCCAAGCGGTCGGTGTATGAGCCGTAATCGGTGAACTCCGGCTGGATCGCCACCTCGGGATGCTGGGCGGTATAAGCTTCCAGCACCGCCAGCGTCTGCCGGAGCTGATCCTGGGACTCGACGAAGCCAGCGGCGCGGATTTCAATCGTGGCTTGGCGGGCCGCCGCGCCGCGCCCAATTGAGCCGGTCCGCAAGAGGCTCACACTGGCCAGCGCGCCGCCGCTCGCCTGCAACAGTCGTCGTCTCGTCGTTTGGGACTTCATCGTGGCTACCCCCTCGGGTGACGGGCCGAACCGCTCACCAGTATCGGTATCGCGTCAAGGCGATCATCACCTTCACGCTTCGTTCCCTCGTCGCAAGACTTGTGTAACGTTATACTAGATCGATACTCTAACAAGCCTCTCTCAGGCTGTCAACAGGGCGACGAGCTTAGGCCGTCCAAATGATTGCTTGGTCTTGCTTGTTGTATGGTCCATCCGCCCGCATGGTGTCCAGCCATGAGACGAGCCCAAGTTGACACAACGACGGGCCACTGCTACCGTTCGTCGTAATGGTGTATCGATGCAGTAGACCGATGCAATAGGTGATGCAGATGCCGCGCAAAGTGAGGGTTGCCACCACGTCGTTTCACCGGCGGACGCTACCGACGGTCGCTGACAATCTTGAGTTGGCGACGTCGCTGGTCGTCGCCGCGGCGGCGGATCGAGCCGATCTGGTCTGCCTCCCGGAGACCTTTCTCGAGGTCGGCATGCCGCGCCACCAGGTGCCGGTCGTCGAGTCCATCCCCGGCCAGGTATTCGACACGTTGGCGGCGCTTGCCGCGAGGCACGAAATCTGGATCGTGGCGCCGTATTCGGTGGCGGATGCCTCTGGCGCGATCAAGAACACGGCGGTCGTCATTGGACGCCACGGTGAGCTGGTCGAGCGCTACGAAAAGATTCATCCGACGATCAAGGAGTGTGAGCAACGCGCTGTCGCGCCGGGCACCGCGATAGCCGTGGTCGAGACTGATTTCGGCCGGATGGGCTTGGCGATCTGCTACGACATTGGCTGGCCATCCCAGTGGGCGGCGCTAGCGGAGCGGGGAGCGGAGGTCGTCATTTGGCCGTCCGCCTACGATGGAGGCTTTCCGCTGCAGGTATACGCCTGGCTCCATTCCTACTACGTCGTCTCCGCGGTGCATACCGAGCACGCCCGGATCATCGACATCACGGGCCAGGTGCTGACCTCGACCAGTCGCTGGCACCGGCTCGCGTCGGCCACGATCGACCTCGAGAAGGAGCTGTTCCACATTGACGACCAGGTGGAAAAGCTGTTTCAGGTGCAGCAAGCGCTCGGGCACCGGGTCGAGGTACGAGCCTTGACCGAAGAACACATTTTCACCGTTGAAAGCCATGATCCGGCGTGGCCGGTGGCGCGCATCAAAGCCGACTTTGGGCTCGAGAGCTTTCACGATTACCATGCCCGGGCCGAGAGCGTCCAGAACCGCCACCGGGAAATGGTGAGATCAGGCGCATGAGCAACCGGGTCGTCACCATCGAGGACGTTGCGTTGCTGGCCCAGACCTCGGCCAGTACCGTGTCCAACGTGCTCAATGGCCGGCTCGATCGCATGCGACCGGAGACGCGCGATCGCATCGAGCGGGCCATGGATCAGCTCGGCTATACGCCGAATCAGGTCGCCCGCCAGCTCAAGACCGGGCAGGTGCCGATCATCGGCCTGGTCGTGCCATCGGTCGCCAACCCGTTCTGGGGCACCTTCGCCCAGGCGGTGGAAGAGACGGCGCGAGCCCGCGGCTACCAGGTGTTGCTGGGCAACTCAGAGCGGGATCCGACACGGGAGCGGCGGTACGCTGAGTCGCTCTTCGCCCACGGCATTCGCGGCGTCATCTTCGGCTCGTCGCCATTGTCGTTGGACCATGTCAGCGGCTTGGTCGATCGGGGCTTGAGCGCGGTGGCGTTTGACCGCGAAATGCGGCGCGGCGACGCTCGCACGCGTTCGGTGATCGACAGCATTACGGTTGACAACGTCCTCGGCGGCAGCATCGCGACGGAGCACCTGACGAGCCTGGGCCACCGGCGGGTCGGGTTTCTCTCCGGTCCCTTGCGGACCGCGAGCCGGCTCGATCGTCTCGCTGGCTATCGCGCCGCCCTCGCCGCGGCCGGGATCGCGCCGGTGCCCGCGCTGGTCTGGGAAGGTTCCCCGCCGCACGGCTTCGGCG
>JACCYK010000047.1 GCA_013696525.1 Chloroflexia bacterium | reverse complement strand
GGGTGAGGCGACGGCCGTGGGTCGTGAGCGACAAGGTCTCCCGAGCAAGTTGGGATCAACCTCGCCGTGAACATGAGCAGCGTGCGAGCGGAGCGATGGCGCCGATGGCCGGCAAACAACCGGGTTGCCAACCACGCTTGAATCGTATACGATCTACTATCATACGATCCGACGCTCAGGCGGATGCGCGGCGGGAGCCTCCCATGTCTGTCTTTGGCGCCCCACTCGCCCCCAGCCCCTCCAAGGCTGATCAGGTCTACGAGCAGGTCTGCGCCGCCATCTTTGCCGGCCGCCTCAAGCCGGGCGATCGCGTCAATGTTGACGCGATCACGCGCGACCTCGGCGTCAGTAAGATCCCCGTCCGCGAGGCGATGCAACGCTTGGAGGCCGGCGGCCTCATCGTCCAGACCCCGCACGCCGGCGCCCGGGTCGCCCCGGTCTCACTCCGGGAGTGGGAGGGCATCTTCCTCGTCCGGGCCGAGCTGGAAGGGCTGGCGGCTCGGCTGGCGGCCGCGGCGATGACGGAGACGGACCTGCGGGAGCTGCGCACGGTCCACGCCGAAGCCGAGGCCGAGCATGCCACCGGCAAGCTGGAGCGGATGTCTGAGCACAACCGGCGCTTCCATCGCACCATCACGCGCGCCTCCGGCTATCAAACGCTGGAAACGCTGGTCGAGCAAGTGCTCGTCACGGTGGCGCGGTTCCGCGCCGTCATCGAGCTCAACCCCGCGATCTGGCGTCAGTCCCTCGATGAGCATCAGGACATCATTGCGGCGTTGGCCACGGGTGATCCGAACCTTGCCGAGCGTGTGGCGCGGACGCACGTACGCCAGCAACTGGCGAGCACCCTGGCCCGGAGCTACGCGGGCTTGGACCAGGCGGCGAGCCCGGCGGTCACCCATCCTCAGGAGGTAGGGTGATGAGAATCGTCAACATCGAGGCTATTCCGCTCTGGGCCTCGTTTGCCGAAGCGTTCGGCACGGTGGATGCGGTGCCGGTCGAGCTTCGCCACCCCGCGTTCGGTATGCGCCGCATACCGCTGGCCGGGCAGGGCTGCATCCTGGTCCGGATCGAGACCGACGACGGTCTGGTCGGCATTGGCGAGGCGATGGCCCGGCCCGGCCCCACCGCCACCGCCAGCTACATCAACGACATCTTGGCGCCGATGCTGGTCGGCGCCGATCCCCGCCAGATCGAGGTCCACTGGACCGCGATGAGCGAGCAGCTCAGCTTCGCCCCGATGGCGGTCAGCGGGGTCGACATCGCCCTCTGGGATCTGCGCGGCCAGATAACCAGGGAGCCGGTGTATCAGGTCCTGGGTGGCCCCTTCCGCACCGAGATCGACGGCTACGCCAGCCCGGTCCCGTACCTGCCGGACCCCGACGCCTCCGCTGCCAAGGCGACCGAGTTCGTCGCCGACGGCTTTATCGCGGTCAAGCTCAAGATCGGGCGCGGGGTCGAGGTTGATCTGGAGCATGTCGCCGTCGTGCGAGCCGCGATCGGGCCGAGGGTGAAGCTGTTGGTCGATTGCAACGGCGCCTACACCCTCGCGGAATCGGTGCGGTTGGGTCGCGGCCTCGTCCGCCACGATGTCTTCTGGCTGGAAGAGCCGGTCCACCGCCAGTTCCGGGACGATCTGGCCGAGGTCCGACGCCGGATCGATCTGCCCCTGGCTTCCGGCGAGTGGCTCGATTCGATCTGGGGCTTTCGCGACCTGCTGGATGCCAGCGGCGCCGACATCCTGATGCCGAACGTCACCCGCTGTGGCGGCCTCACCGGCTTCCGCCGGATCGCCGAGATGGCGGCCCTGCGCAACGTCACCATCGCGCCGCACGGCGTCGGCAGCGGCATCGGCATCCTGGCCGCCTTGCATGGCTGCGCCGCCATCAGCAATTTCACGATCTACGAGTACAACCAGCTCTTCAATCCGCTCCGGCACGGCATCCTGGCCGACCCGCTCCGTTTTGGCGACGGCAAGCTGCAGGTGCCCACGACCCCCGGCCTGGGAGTCTCCATTGACGAGGCGAGTCTGGATCGGTTCGGACTGGCGGCGCCGGCGGTCTAGCCCGGTAGCAACGTGAAAGGAACGGCGATGACGCGGACAGCAATGTAGCAGCGGCACATCCTCCGGCTAGACCGGCGAACGGCGCTCCGCGGGGCGGCGGGAGCAGCGGCGGTCGCGCTCCCCGCCACCCAGCTTGGCCGCTTCCGGCCGGCCCTGGCCGCCCCCGCCCGCCAGGGCGAGGGGGTGACCGTCACCAATCAGGTCGGGCGCGACTACCTGGCCTATCCGGAAACCATCGGCACCGTCGAGTTCTCGAATTGCTGGGGCGGTGCCCGGATTCTGCTGATCGACCAGTGGATCGCCGATTTCCAGGCGATCTATCCGAATATCCAGGTGCAGAGCAACGTCAGCGACTGCGCCGCGATCCGGGAGCAGCAGGTCGCCTCCCTGGCCGGCGGTCAGCCCGCCAACGTGATGATGATCAAGTCGGACGCCATCGCCTTCTTCGCCGAGCAGAACGCGATCCTCGGACTCGATGAGCTGATGGCCCGCGATGGGATCGAGCCGGAGTGGTTCTATCCCGGCGAGATGGCCTCCCGCGTCTGGGAAGGCACCACCTACGGCCTGCCCAACGTCACCGCCGGGGCGCTCCACCTGCTCTTCTTGAACAAAGGGCTCCTGGAGCGGATCGGGGTCGACCCCGATCAGGAGATTACCACCTGGCAGGATCTCGACGCCCTGGTCGAGCCAGCGAAGGCGGCTGGTCTCTTCGTCATGGACCCGGCAAAGGTCTCGACCGGGATGACGGCGCATATGCTCCTTACCTATGCTAATGGCGGCCGCTATTGGGATGACGAACTGACCACCATCCTCTGGAATGAGCCGGCCGGGGTGGAGGCGGCGGAGTGGCTCCTGCAGTTTGTGCAAGCGCAAGCCGGTACCTACGAGAATTTGGCGACCGGCGCCGCCCGCAACAACGTGATCCAGGCGACGGATTGGGCGCCGGAGCAGTACGTCGCCATGGTGAATGGCTCCTGGAGCTTCTTCCAACTGGCCGAGACGGCGCCGCACATTGACTACAGTGCCTTCATCTTCCCGCGCAATGCCGACAATCCGGCCTCGGAGGGACGCACCCCGTCCACGGGCGGCTGGTCCTTCTGCCTGACCCAAGCCGGCGCCGACCAGGCGGCCTGGGAATGGGTCAAGTTCACTTGCGCTTCGAACGCGGCCTGCTCGTTTGTCATCGAGCAGAACCGGCCCTCCCCGGTCGAAGCCTGTAACGAGGATCCGGCCCTGGCCGAGGCCAACCCCGACTGGAGCGTCGTCGTCGAGAATCTGAGCAAGGGGGTGGCCGTGCCCTGCACCAGCATCCATCCCCAGTTTCTGGAGCTCTGGCTCGAGATGGAAGACGCCATTCTCTTCGAGGAACTGGGCCCGAAGGAAGCCCTCGACTTCTACGCCGAAGAGGGCCAGCGCCTGCTTGACGAATGGAACGAGACCCGAGTGTAGGTAACGCTCACCCTTTCGTAGGGTCGCCGCTTGCCGCGACCGTCGAGCGCGGCTCGACAACCGTATTGGCCGACACGGCCGTGGCCTCGCGGGCCATGGGCGCGGCACGCGGAGCCCCTACAAGCGTGGGGCCTGGCAGCGTATTCACGGAACTCGCGTTCCGGTGCCGCACGTAGGGCGATCGCGCCGGCCACCTAACCAAGCAGCCGCGGGCATCACATCGCCCCCTGGGTCGGAACTGGCCGGCCCGGGGGGCGGCTGACCACCCGAACGACACAGGAAGCATCGCATGGCTGTCGCCCGCGACATCAACCGCGAACAATCCGCGAGCGTCTCGCGCCGCCGGTTTGGCGCCCGCGGTTCGCTCGCCCGGCGGGAGGCGATCTGGGGCTTTGCCCTCATTTCCCCTTGGGTGATCGGCCTGCTGATCTTTTGGGTGGGGCCGTTGTTGGCCGCCTTCTATTACTCGTTCACCGAGTTTCCCATCCTCTCGGCCCCCACCTGGATCGGTCTGGAGAACTATCGGCAGATCTTCACCACCGACCCCGAGTTCTTGATTTCGCTCGGCAACACCGCCTACTACGTCCTGATCCGGGTGCCGCTGCACCTCGGCATCGCCCTCGGCCTGGCGATGCTGTTGAACCGGGCCACCCGGGGCATCGGCATCTTCCGCACGCTGATCTACCTCCCCTCGATGGTGCCGGTGGTGGCGCTGGCGGTCGCCTGGCGGGTGCTGCTCGATCCCCGCACCGGCTACGTCAATTACGTGGCCGAGATCTTCAACCTGCCGCGGATCAACTACCTGACCAGCGCCGCCTGGATCAAGCCGGTCATTATCGGCATCTCGCTCTGGCAGGTTGGGATCGCCATGATCGTCTTCATCGCCGGGTTGGCCAGTGTCCCGGACCACCTGTATGAGGCGGCGAAGATCGACGGCGCCAACGCCTGGCAACGGTTCTGCCACGTCACGATCCCAATGCTGACGCCGGTGATGCTCTACAACGTGGTGATCGACATCATCGCCAGCTTCCAGGTCTTCGCCTACGCCTTCATTTTCAGCGATGGCGGCCCCCGCAACGCCAGCCTGTTCTACGTCCTCTACATCTATAAGCAAGCCTTCGAGTTCTTCCGGATGGGCTATGCCTCGGCCCTGGCCATGATCCTCTTCCTGATTATCCTGGTCTTTACCGTGATCTTGATGCGATCCTCGGATCGATGGGTCCACTATGAGCGCATTTAGGTTCTCGCCGCCGGCGAGCGTGGGAGCGGCCGCTCCGTCGCGGCGCCGGGTCCGCTGGCGCAAAGCGCGGAACGCCGCCCTGATCTTCGGCGCGCTGGCAATCGTCAGCCTGATTCTCTTTGTCCCCATCTACCTGATTTTGCTGATCTCAGTGCGTCCGCCGGAGCGAGCCTTTGTCTATCCGCCCGATCTCTGGTTCACGATGTCAACGCTCGCCAACTACCCGCGGGCCCTATTCGATTACATACCGTTCGGGCTCTTTCTGCGCAACACGATGATCATTGCTGTCCTGGTGATCATTGGCGACCTGCTCTCCTGCTCCCTGGTGGCCTACGGCTTTGCCCGGTTCCGGTTTCCGGGACGCGACATCCTCTTCATGGTCCTGCTCAGCACGTTAATGCTGCCGTTTATCGTGCGGCTGGTCCCGCTCTTCATCTTTTTTCAACGGATCGACTGGATCAACACCTTCTACCCGCTGGTGGCGCCCGCCTTCTTCGGCACCCCCCCTTTTTATTTTCCTGATGCGCCAGTTCTTCCTCACCATCCCCGCCGATCTGGTCGATGCCGCCCGGATCGACGGCGCCAACGAGCTTGGCATCTGGTGGCGGATCATGCTCCCGCTCTCGAAGCCGGTCCTCTTCGCGGTCGCCATCTTCGCCTTCCAAAGCACCTGGAACGACTTCCTCGCCCCCCTTGTCTTCCTGCAACGGGAAGAGGTGAAGACCGTCATCCTCGGCCTCTACGGCCTGATGGGCATGTTCGTGGAGTGGAACCTGGTCATGGCCGGCGTGGTCGTCGCCGTGCTGCCGATGGTGATCCTCTTCTTCATCTTCCAACGCTATTTCGTCCAAGGCATCTCCCTGGGCGGGGGCATCAAAGGTTGAATCGAGGAAAGGACAGGCCCCGGTGAAGATCACGAACGTCGAGTCGCGGCTGCTGTACGTGCCGTTCACGCGGCCGCAGGTTTGGGCCAGCGGGGCGCGGCCCGGCTCCACCCGCCTCCTCATTACCCTCCACACCGACGACGGGCTGACCGGCTACGGTGAGACGATCTGCCTCCACGAGTTTATTCAACCCGTGGTCGAGCGAACGATTGCGCCGCTCGTCATCGGTCACGATCCCCACGATATCGAGCGGCTGCACCGCAAGATCGACGGCGCCGGCTATTACCATCACCAGCGGGCGGCGGTGGCCGCCCTGGCCGGGGTTGAGCTGGCGATGTGGGACCTCATCGGCAAGAGCGCCGGCAAGCCGCTCTACCAACTCTGGGGCGGCGGCTTTCGCCGCCTGATTCCGACCATCGCCTACCTCCATGCCCGGCCGCCGGCGGAGCTGGCGGCGGAAGCGGCCGAGTTTGTGGCCAACGGCTGGCAGACGATCAAGGTCAAGATCGGGCTCGATCCGAAGACTGACATCGCGGCCATGCGCGCCGTCCGGGACGCGATCGGGCCGGATGTCTTGCTCCGGGGGGATGTCAACGGAGCCTGGACGCCGGGTACCGCCCGCCGCCAATTGGCGAAGCTCGCGGAGCTTGACCTCGAATTTGTCGAGCAGCCCTTGATGTTGGATGATCTGATCGGCCACGCCCAGCTACGGCGTGGCAGCCAGGTGCCAATCTGCATTGATGAGGGGGCGTTCACCAACACCGATGTTCTGAACATCATCCGGCTGGAGGCGGCCGATGTGATCCTGGTCGACGCCCACGAAGCCGGCGGCTGGTGCCAGGCCCGGAAGCAGGCGGCGATAGCCGAGGCCGCTGGCATTCCAGTTGGCATCCATAGCGGTGGCGAGCTTGGCCTGTCGCTGGCGGCGAACCTGCACCTGGCGGCGGCGACGCCGAACCTCAGCCTCGCCATTGATTCGAACTACCATGGGATGCCGGACGATATCATCACCGAGCGGTTCGTCTACCAGAAGGGAGCATTGGCAGTGCCGGAGCGACCAGGATTGGGCGTTGAGATCGACTGGGACAAGGTCGACCGGTACACCACGGATCATATTCACGACGCCTACATCAATCGTGACCGGCCTGACTGGTTCACGATGAAGCCGGCGTATTAGTCATGACGGAAACCACGGTCTTGCTCCCCGCCCACCTCCGCGACCGGATCGAGCCGGCGTTCGCCGCGATCGCGGCGGCGGCCGGGCGCTCGCCGCGAATTGTGCCGTTCGCGGCCGACGGTACCATCGATGGCTCGCCGGCGGCGGCCGAAGCGCTCTTTCGATACTTCCCGGCCGACCGCTCGAACACCGCCCAATATGGCACCACCCAGTTTCGGCAGGTGATCCAGCAGGCGCCGTCGTTGCGCTGGGTGCAGACGAATTCGTCCGGCATCGATTACCTGTTGAAAATCCCGGAGGTGATGGAGCGCGATCTCATCGTCACCAACGGGTCGTCGGTCAACCAGGGGCCGATGGCGGAGACCGTGCTCGGCCTGCTCCTGGCGGTCTCCCGGCGGCTCCACCTCCACGTCCGGCATCAGGTCAAGCATGAGTGGCAGCGCTACCAGAAGGGTGAGCTGCGCGGATCAACCATCGTCATCGTTGGCTATGGCCACATCGGGCGTGAGGTCGGGCGGCTGTGCGATGCCTTTGGCATGTGGGTGACCGAGCCCTCGCCGAACACGGCGGTCGTGTATCCGCCGGAGCAGTTGGCGGAAGCGCTGGCCGGGGCCGATTTCGTCGTCCTCGTCTCCGCCACGGCCGCCGACCAGCAGCCGTTGATCGGCATCGCGGAGCTAGCGGCGATGAAGCCGGCCGCCTGGCTGATCAACGTTGGCCGGGGCGCGCTGGTCGATGATGAGGCGCTGATCGCGGCGCTACGGACCAACCAGATCGCCGGGGCGGCGCTTGACGTCTTCCGGCAAGAGCCGCTGCCGGCCGCGCATCCCTATTGGGATCTGCCCAACGTCCTGCTCACCCCGCACAACTCCGCGTCTTCGCCCTGGCAGGACCAGCGCACGATCGAGCTCTTCATCGAGAACTTTCGGCGCTGGCTGGCGGAAGAGCCATTGCTGAACCGGGTCGATCTTCAACGCGGATATTAGAAGTTGGGGCGATGTCAGAACCAGGGCTGGGCACGAC
>JACCYK010000039.1 GCA_013696525.1 Chloroflexia bacterium | reverse complement strand
GCCGCCAGCGTGTGATCGTGGATCGAGCGGATGATCTCGGTCGGCCGCATTTGGCTGATCGTGGAATAGATCAGCAGCAGCAGAATGTAGAGCGCCGCGGTCACGAACAGGAGCGTCAGCGACGCGCCGAAGACGGGATTGAACGGGGGACTGACCGTCGCCAGGGTGATCAGCGAGTAGAGCGTGACGCCGATGAAGAAGCCAAAGTAGACCTGGTTCAACCGCCGCCGCAGGAACTGATCGAACACCTGATGGGTCATCGACCCGGCGGATTGCTGCAACGCCAACAGCAGCAGCGAGAAGGTGATCGAGGTCATCGTGATGATCCCGGTGGCGATCGTGCCGAGCAGGCCGCTGGTCGCCTCGGCATCGCCAAAGACATGGGCTTGCATGTAGGCGCGGACCGGGCCGAACCAGCCGATCTCCGATCGCTCAAACACGTAGGTGCCGATGGCGAGCAGGACAAAGACTGCGATCACCCCGGTCGGGATCGCCAGGAACGACGTGAACGCGCGCCGCAAGATCTCACCGGTCTGCATCCAGCCGTCCCTCCCTCTCCCGCCGGCCCGCCACGGCGTCACCGCTGGACCGCCGCCCGCGGCCGGCGGGGATTGCGCAATCTCGGTGCCCGGCGTCGCCCCGTTCGACCAGGACCGCCGTGATCTCAATCGCGCGAGGGTCCCGGCCGAAGGCGAGCCGCTTCGCCCAAGTCGTCGGCAGGTCGCGCAGCATGCTCGAACCCATGGCCCGGATTGGGCCAACCGAGAAGCCGGCGTGACGCAGCGTGGTGACCACCCGCTCGCCCGCGGCCCCGAGCTCCCAACCCGCCTCGGCCAGCGCCCCGGCATTCAGCCTGACCGCTAACAACATCCCATTACGGCCAAGGACACGGAGCCCGGTCAGCAACCCGGCGTCACCGTCCAGCAAACCGGTCAGCAGGCTGCCCCACGGGAAATTGATCGTCGCCGCCGTCGCCAGCCGGTGCAGCTCCGGCGGCAACGCCAGCCCGTCGGCGACGACGAACCGGGCATTGTCGGGCGTGCTCCGGGCGGAACGCCGGAGGTTTCCCAGGCAGGTATCGACCCCGATCACGGCCCGCCGCGGGCAGCGCCGGGCCTGGTCATAGACGAAACGCCCATCCCCGGTCCCGAGATCGACCATCACCGCGTCGTAGCCAGCGGCCCAGGCGGCGATCGTCGCCGCGTCGGCCACCCGGGCCGGTCGTGTCGTTGTGGCGTGCATATCTCATCTCCATTCCATCCAAGCTCGCGGGGAACTGGAAGGAACGGAGGCGGCGCCCGGGCACGACGGCATGACTCGGCGCGGCGTCAGCCGCCGTCGAGGTCATCGGGCATGGGTTGGTCCCGGCGGGCGCCGGGCACGAAAAAGCGAGCGGGGGAAAACCCCGGCGCGTCTACTGGGGAGCGGTTGTCAGCGACTGACGCCTAGCTGGGAGGACGAATCGAGTCCGGCACCAAGCAATCCATTTCTAGAGCCAAGCGGCTCGCGCAACGTAGCGTAGCACACGTTGCGACCACCGGGGAGCGGGCCGCCGAGTCACGCGGCGGCCGCTTGAGTCGTGAACCCATCAGGCGTACAATCTTTACGAAATAGTGCGCCCACGGCTTCGTCGCTCGCACCACGGGGAGACCATCGAAGATGACGAATACTGTCCTTGAACAATCCATTGAAGGGACCGATGAGACGCGGCAGGCGAAGAACGAGCGCATCGCGTTCCGCACGACCACACGGTTCAGGCAACAGTTGGACCGCGCCGTCGCCCTGTCCGGTCGGAGCAGAACCGATTTCATCACCGCGGCCCTCGCCGATAAAGTCGAAGATGAGCTCCGGCATCACCACTATCTCGAGCTCTCGGAGTGGGACATGAAAGCGCTCCTCGACGCCATCGAGAATCCACCGCCGCCAAACGAAGCGATGCTGCGCGGAATCGATCGCTGGCGGAAGCATTTTCACCCGTCGAAGTGACCGAACCGTTCCCTGACGAGTTGACGGATGCGCCGTCAGTTGTCGTCGAGCGATTTGATCGCTCACTGCATGACATCAGCCACTTTTCGTGCGGCGAGCCGTCGCTCGATGCCTACATTCACCGCATGCTCGAACGCGATGAGCTCGATCGCACCGCGGTGGCCTATGTCCTTGTCAGGCGGACTGACGCCGCACCGGTCCGCCGGGTGCTCGGCTACTTCACGCTCAGCAGCTACTCGTTCTCAAAGCGCCAAGCGAGGCGCCGCGACCGGGATCGGTATCTCGGCGCCTACGATCCGGTCCCAGCTATCCTCATCGGACGTCTCGCGCTGGATACCAACTACCAAGGTCGTGGCCTCGGCGTTGAACTCCTCGTCGCGGCTCTCAACGAAGCCCTGGCGGTGAGTCAACAACTTGGCGCAACGGCCGTCGTGGTCCACGCGCTCCATGAACATGCGGCGACATTTTATCAGCACCACGGGTTTACCCGATTTCGTGACATGCTCAATCACTTGTATGTCCCACTGGAGACCTTCGTCCAGGGTCTACGTGCGTAGGCCACTTGGATCGCACCTGGGCCGCCTCGGTAAGGGTTGCGAACAGCATTGCGAGCGGCTAGCGAAACCCGACGACGACCAGCGACAGCAAGAAGAGCCCCATCCCAAACCGGTAGAGGACGAAGATCAGCGTGCTGGAGCGTTGCAAGTAACGCAGCAGCCAGGAGATCGCGGCAAAGCCCGCGATCGCGGAGGCGATCATCCCGGCCGCGAAGATGCGCGCGCCTTGCCCGTCCAAGCCGGCGCTGAAGGCGTCGTAGAGGCCCTTGCCGCCGGCGGCGGCCACGATCGGCACCCCTAACAGGAACGAGAAGCGCGCCGCATCCGCCCGGTTGAGCCCCTGAAACAAGCCCGCCGTCAGCGTCGCCCCGGCCCGCGAGACGCCGGGAATCAGCGCCGCCGCCTGGGCCAGCCCGATCGTCACCGCGTCGCGCCAGGTGAGGTGCGCCATCCGCCGCTGGTGGGCGGCCATCCGCTCCGCCATCCAGAGCAACCCGGCCAGGGCGATCATCGCGATCGCGACCAGCACGATCGCCCGCGTGGGAACGCTCCCGTCGGCATGATAGAGCGCGGCGATCGCCTCCTGCCCCACGAGCCCGGCAATCACGCCGGGTACGGTGCCGATCGCGATCAACAGCGCCAACCGTGCTTCCTGGTCCCGCTCCGGGCTGCTGATGACCTTGGCCCGGCCCGGGTCCGGCGATCGCAGCAGCGCAACCGGATGCCGCACCGCCAGCGGCAGGGCCAGCAGCATCCCCAGCAGGTCACGCCAGAAGTAGACGATCACCGCCGCCAGCGTCCCCAGATGGACGGCGGCATCGAAGGCGAGACCGGGCGTTTGCCAGCCAAAGAGCCAGGGCACGATGATCAGGTGGGCGGAGGAGGAAATGGGAAGAAACTCGGTCAGCCCCTGGACCACGCCCAGCACGATCGCTTGCAGCTCATTCATCGACGCGCGGCCTCGCCGGTCGCGGCTTCACCGGCGCCGCCCGCCCCTCGGTTTCATCATCGTACTGGCGAGCCTGGCGGACCGAGAGATGCAGCCGCCACCAGACGAACGCGCCGGCGGCCGTGATTGGGAACCAGAGCACGGCATGAACCAGGATCGCATACGAGAGCGCCAACCCCCGCGACACGCCTAAGGCGCCGGTCACGGCCAGCGTGACCCCGGCTTCGAAGGTGCCGACATAGCCCGGCGCCGCCGGCACCAGCGTCGCCAGGTTGGCCACGCCCGTCGTCAGCAACGCCGCCGGCACGCTCATCACCGCCGCCACCTCACCGCCGAACCCTCGCGCCAGCGCCCAGTACATGGACGCCTCGAACCCCCAGGCGGCGATCGAGGTCAGCCCCACCAGGCCCAGGTCCCCCTTCCGCCGCAGCACGCCCAGGCCACCCAAGAACGACATCGCCATCCGCTCGACCCGGTCCGCCAGGGCCGGCGGCAGCGGCCCCAGGGCCAGTTGCAGCAAGCGGTCCCGAAAATCGCCGCCCAGGGTGAGAACCACCATCCCCAGTAAAATCGCGGCGAACACCGCCGCCGCGATCAGCGCCAGGTGCTGCAGCGCCGCCGTCAGCGAGATGACGGTCGTTGCCGCGAAGATGAAGCCGAGCATGGTCAGCCCGTCGAACAACCGCTCGACCGCGATCGTGGCCAGGGCGGCCGTCTTCCGCACCCCGAATCGCCGCCGAACCAAAAACGCCCGGACCAGCTCGCCCGTGCGCAAGGGGAGGACGTTATTGGCGGTATACCCGACCACCACGATGGGGAGGACGTCACGGACGGAGACCGGGACCAGGGTCCGCAGCAACACCGCCCACCGCACCGCCCGGATCCAGACCCCGGCGAAGTAGAGGACGAGGGCCGGCAGCAGCCACCGGCTATCGAACCGGCGCAGCGCGTCCCAGATCTCCGCCGGGCTCTGCCCCTGGAAGGCATAGACCAGCAGGACGCCGCTGATCAGAACCCCGGCCCAGACCCGCCAGGACCGCCCAAACGATCGTTCCCCGCCTAGCGTTCCGCTCGACTCCTCGTCCCCCGTCGGGAGCGCGGGCGGCCGCGTGCGTTCAGCAGTATCAACAGGCAAGCGTCGCTCCGGCCTCCGCGACGCCGCCCCCGCGGCGCCCTTGCTCACTCACCGGCGGAGTATAGTCGAGCCGCGGACCTGGCGGGGATGCTCGCGGCTTGCCGTGGGCCATCAGATCGGATGCGGCGGGGACCGTGAGCAGAGGATACATCGCCCGAGCAGCTCGCCCACATCGCCTCAGCCAACGTAACCGTGGAGGAAGACGCGGACGCCGGCGCTGACGACTTCGGCGATCTCCTCCGCCGAGAGTGTGCCGCGGTAAGCGGGATTCGGGATCGAGATCAATTGAGCGAAGTGCAGGGCCGCGCGATCGGGGTCGTCGATGCGGAGCAGGCCCCGGTTCGCCAACTGCTGTAGGTGGCGGGCGAGCTCCCGGCGGACCCGCAGCGGCCCGGTCTCCTGCCACGCCTCGATCGCGGTTCGCGGGATGTGCTCGACCTCGGCATTGATTTGTCGGACCAGGGCGAAGTGCTCCGCGTAATCGGGCATCGGGGTCGTCCAGGCGCGGCCGAGCTCGATCAGGTCGGATTCGAGTTCCGTGACTTTGCTCAGATGGCGGTCGATGATCGCGATCTGGGCCTCGGCGACCCGGGTCGCGCTCTCCTGGATGACGACCTCGAACAGGTCCGCCTTGCAGTGGAAGTGGTTGTAAATGGTACGGGTCGAAACGCCGGCGGTGGCGGCGATCGCATCGATGCTGGCACGGCTGTAGCCGTCCCGCGCGAACACGGCGAGGGCGCCGGCGAGGATCGCCCGCCGCTTGTCGGCCAGCCCCGCCCGCGATCGGGTACTCGCCGCGTCATCCCTGGTCATCCTTGGTCCTCCCTAGAAATTACAACGATCGTTTTACTTTTTGCAACGAACGTTGTACTCTACCATGTGTGTCACCCCACGGAGGGGGGATTTCGAAGGAGGAAGCCAGATGATTCGGATCGCCATCATTATTGGCAGCACCCGGCCCGGCCGCCGGGGCGAGGTCGTGGCCAGGTGGGTCGTTGACGTCGCCGGCCGGCAACCCGCCGTCAAGGCCGGTGACGCGACCGTCGAGGTCGTCGACCTGGCCGACCACGGGCTGCCACTGCTGGACGAGCCCGTTCCCGCCATGTTCGGTGCGTACCGCCACTCGCACACCAAGCGATGGGCGGCAACCATCGACTCATTCGACGGGTTCGTGTTCGTCACCCCGGAATACAACCACTCCCTGCCCGCCGCGCTGAAGAACGCGATCGACTTCCTCTACGCGGAGTGGAACGACAAGGCGGCGGGATTTGTCAGCTATGGGGTACATGGCGGCACCCGCGCCGTTGAGCACTTGCGGCAGGTGTTGGCCGAGGTCAAGGTTGCCGGCGTGCGCACCCCGGTCGTGCTGCCGGTATTCACTGAATTCGATTTCACCGGCTTCGATGACAACGATCCGACCGCTCCCGGCGTGTTCTCGCCAGGCGAGCACCAGGCAGCAAGTCTGGCCACGATGCTGGATGAGGTCATCACCTGGGCGCGCGCACTCAAGCCGTTGCGCACCACCACCGCTCGCGCGGGCCTCGAAGCGCTGTCGGCCTGACTGGCGCGGTTCAATCTCCACGTCCCCCAGGTCGGCGGCCGGTGACGTCCACTGATGCAGCGGGCGCCTCGCCGACCAGGGTCGGACGGTGTCCGCCGTGGGGCATCGTCTGCCGGGTGCGTTCAAGCCAAAGGCATTCGGCCGGTCGATCTCGCATCGAAACTACGACCACTAATTCCGACGACCGTAGCCGCCAGAACCCGTTTCACTCCGACCGTTTCCGGGCAAAGCCGCCACCGGCCCCTAACTAGTCTGACGCTGGATCTCCTCAAGCTGGGCGAAGTGGTCCGTAGCGTGAGAAATCCCCAGGGCGTGATACGCCACCGCGTTGACGGGGCCGAAGAACGAGTGGTCGTCGACGTTGGTCAGGTGCGGTGTGTCCGGCCAGGCGTCGAGCTACGCGAGTGTCATCCGCCGGCTTTCGGCCAGACGCTGCCGGACATGGGCGGCGGTCGTGACCTCCTGCCATGGCGTTTCGTAGCGGGGGCGGCCGGAGATATCCGCCCCCCGTGCCAGTGTGCAGCCCTGGGCGGCGTTCTCTTCCAGCCCCGCGGTGAGGTGCACGACGACGTGGCCGAGCGTCCAGCCAGGCGCACCGTCCTCGTCCGGGTCGGTCGGGACGAACCCGACCGCCGCATCGTCGATGCCGGCGATCAGGCCGTCCAGGTGGTCGTACAACTCGTTCGTCAGGGCCGGCAAGTCGTCCGGCTTGATGCCGGCAGCCTCCTCGATCAGCGTTCGCCGCTTCTCAATCACGGCTGGGATGTCGATAGCAAATTCAGCCAGCGTCATATCGGTACCTCCTTGCGTCCGGTCCAGGCGGTGCGGGCTCACGAAACTGAGCCCCGATCCTGAAAACGAGGTTTGGTGCCTCTCCATTTCGATCCCGCGGGTTGTGGTTCGATCCACGATTAGGAAAAGTTGGTATACTCAACTAATCATCATGGTAACGTGGATGGTTTATGATGTCAAGTATTGGCGGTGAGCGGCAAGCGCGGGCGACGGTGCAGGTTGGTGAGGACGTCTGTGCTTCCCCTGGTCGCGGGGAAACTCGCTATCAGGAGCTCCAAGCCGAGCTCGAGTACCGCTTGGCGGTCCTGGTCGATCAGTTGCGGGCGCGCATCGCCGCGGTTGCCGGCGAGCTCGGGCTGACCCTGCAGCAGGGGATGCTTCTGCGCCACCTCGGCCAGCCAAAGACGATGGGCGACATCGCGGTCGCCATGGCCTGCGACCGGTCCAATGTCACCGGACTCGTCGACCGGCTGGCGACCCGGGGCCTGGTGGAGCGGGTGGCCGACCCCGGCGATCGCCGCATCAAGTATCTGGTGCTGACGGATGCGGGCCGGACCCACCGCGCCGCCCTGCAGGAACGGCTCCTCGCACGGTCCCTCGCTACTGACGCCCTGGTCCCCTCGGAGCGGCGCCAGCTGCTCCTGCTCCTGCGTAAGCTCACCCCGGAGATCACCGGGGCCGAACGGGAGTAGAACCTGGTATCGCCGTTGAGCGACAACATCGATCGCGAGATGTCCATGACGCATTCTACGCCTTGCTGAGAGGCCCCAACGAGACGCGGGGATCGACTGGCTCTGATGGACTTCGATTCATCGCCTGACCAGACCCAGAAAGGAAACCTAATGCGAACTGCCCGACTGGTCCTGCCCAAGCACGACTATCGCCGGCAGCCTCAACCCGCCCCCCGTCGTCGAGTTTCTGGCGCGGCGCCTGGCGAACTACGAGTCGGTCTACGTCGGGCGCGGACTGCACTTCATCCAAGAGGATCACCCGGAGGCCATCGGTCGCGCCATCGCCGACTGGTATCGCCGGCTGGCGCCCGGCGCGAGCGAGTGCCCCGCTGTCGGTGCGGCGCTGAGCTAGCGCCCACGTGAACCCAGCGTCGTCGGCATCAACAGCGCCCTGCAGCGAGCCCGTGCTACGATCGCGTGGCACTGTCCCTGCCGCCGACCTCGCGACGCGGCTAGGAGTGGACCTCCGCGGAATCAGGCACACTATGCCGTGCGGTGGAGGAGCGAGAAGTGGACCCAGCGTGGGAGCGCCGCCGCGAGCCGACGGCAGCGCCGGTCTTCCTGACCGCGCGGTCCGCCGCCGCGCGCCTGGGGGTCGACGAGCGGACTATCCGTCGCGCCATCGCCCGCGGTGACCTGCGCGCGGTCAAACGGGCCGGGGCTTTCCAGATTTCGCCCACGGACCTCGACCGCTTCCGGCGCGGCCGCTCCCGCTCCCGCGGAACCGCCGTGGCTGACCCCGGCATTGGCCCAGGAGCGACCGCGCCGGGGCAGGGCGAACCCTCCCTCCTGGACCAGTTCCCCGGCTACCCCCTTGCGGTTCGGGGTTCGCTCCCGGCCCCGCTTACTTCCCTCGTCGGGCGTGAGCGCGAGATCACGGCCCTGGCTGCGGCCCTCCGCGGGAGAGATCGCCTGCTGACCTTGACTGGCCCCGGTGGGGTCGGCAAGACCAGGCTTGCCGTGGCGGCCGCGTCCGCCGTGGCCGGCGACCTCCCCGGCGGGGTCTGCTACGTCGCCCTTGGCGCGATCGGCGACCCGCGCCTAGTGGCGCCGACGATAGCCCAGGTGCTCGGTGTGCGCGAGGCCGGAAGAGAATCAATTGAGGCCCGCCTCGAGTCGGCCATGGGAGAACAGCGGCTCCTGCTGGTGCTCGACAACTTCGAGCAGGTGGTCGAGGCGGCCCCCCTCGTCGCCGCCCTTCTCGCCGCCTGCCCGCACCTAACGGTCTTGGTCACGAGCCGGGTGCGGCTACGGATCTCCGGCGAGCGCGAACGCCCGGTGCCGCCGCTTGCGCTCGCGGCACCGGATGCCCAGGCCGCTACTGGTGGCGTGGCCCAGTCCGACGCGGTCCGGCTCTTCGTCGAGCGGGCGCACGCGGTGCGGCAGGACCTCGTTTTCACGGCCGAGCAGGCGACAGCGGTGGAAGCAATCTGCCAACGCCTGGACGGCCTGCCGCTCGCCATCGAGCTGGCCGCCGCCCGGGTGAACGTCCTGCCGCCAACCGACTTGTTGGCCCGCTTGGTGCGGATGCTGCCCCTGCTGACCGGCGGCCCGCGCGACGCGCCGGCCCGCCTGCGGACGATGCGCGGCGCTATCGCCTGGTCCTACGATCTGCTGACCGGCGACGAGCGGGCCTTCTTCCACCGCCTTGCCGTCTTCGCCGGCGGCTTCACCCTCGACGCCGCCGAGGCCGTCGCCGGCGCGGGGACGCCGCTCCGCGTACAGGGTGTCCCCGGAACCCCCGTCTCCGCCGCCGCCCTCGACCTAGTTGCGGCGCTGGTCGACAAGAGCCTGCTCCGAGCGGAGGTGGTAGCCGGCGGCGCGACGCGGTACGGCATGCTCGAGACGATCCGCGAGTTCGGGCTGGAGCGGCTGGCGGCAAGCGGCGAGGCGGACGCCGTTCACCAGCACCACGCCGACTGGTATCTAGCGTTCGCCGCGGACGCCGGGCCCCGGGCAAAGCAACCGGGCGCGGCGCCGTGGGTAGAGAGGCTGAGGCGGGAACATCCCAACCTGCGGGCAGCGCTGACATGGTTTCTCGACCGTCGTGACGGTCTCGCCCTGGTGCGAATGACCGGGGCACTCTGGCCGTTCTGGCATGAGCACACCTACTTCGGCGAAGGGCACCGCTGGCTCGAGGTAGCGCTCGACCTCGGTCGCGCCGCGCCAGCGGCGGACCGGCTCCGAGCCCTGACCGGCGCCGGCACGCTGGCGTGGTACCAGTCGCGGATCGAACAGGCGCTCGCCTGGCACGAGCAGGCACTGGCGCTGGCACGCGAGGTGGGCGACCGAGCCGCCGAAGCATTCGCGCTCATCAACCTCTCGGCGCCGGCCATGGAGTTCGGCGACTACGACCTCGCGTTCGCCCGGCTGGAGGCCGGTCTGGCGGCCGCTCGCGCGGTGGGTGCGACCGAGGCGGCCAGCCTGGCATTGCACAACCTGGGCTGTCTGGCCTGGCTCCGGGGTGAGTTTCATACCTCGCGGCAGCGAGCCGCCGAGGCGCTGGCGCTGGCCCAAGCCGAGGGGTGGGACTGGCTGGTCCCCTCGATCCTGGGCAACTACGGAGTGACAACGGCGGACCTGGGTGATTTTGACCAAGCGGCGGCTTTATTACGCGAAGGACTCGAGCTCGGTCACGCTCGCGGCAACCTCTGGGATGTCGGCACCGCCCTGGAAGGGCTGGCCCGGGTCCGCGCCGGCGCCGGCAGGGCGCAGCAGGCGGTGAAGCTGTTCGGGGCGGCGGCAGCGCTACGCGACGAGACCGGCATCCCGTGGTCTCGCACCGACCGCGCCTATTACGAGCCGTTCGTGGCCGCACTCCAAGAGGAGCTGGGGGCCGACACCTTCGCCGCCGCCTGGTCCGACGGACGGTCCCTGTCCTGGCCAGCCGCCGTGGCCGAGGTGCTCGCCCCGCCGGCTGACCCCGACCAAAGCG
>JACCYK010000026.1 GCA_013696525.1 Chloroflexia bacterium | reverse complement strand
CGTGATCGCGACCCTGGGCACCATGTACGTCAGCCGGGGCTGCGCCTTGCTCGTCACCGGCGGGGTGCCGGTCTATCAGGTGGCGCGGGGGTACGAGTGGGTAGGAACGGGCTATCTCGGTCCCGTGCCGGTGCCGGTCGTGATCATGGCGGTGGCGGTCGCCGCCTTTGCCATCGTCGAGCGACGCACCCTGCTCGGCAAGTACGCGGTCGCGATCGGGAGCAACCCGGAGGCCGCCTTCCTGTCGGGGGTGCCGGTGCGCCGGACCAAGATCACGTTGTACGTGTTGTCCGGGACGATGGCGGGCTGGGGCGGGGTGATGGTCTCGTCCCGGCTTGCCTCGGGCATACCGAGCGCCGGTCTCGGCTTCGAGTTTGAGGTCATCGTGGCGACGGTGCTCGGCGGCACCAGCCTGCTCGGGGGGGAGGGCACGATCATCGGCATGCTGCTCGGCGCTTTGATCGTCGGCACCCTCAACAACGGCCTCAATTTGCTCGGCGTCCAATCGTTCTGGCAGACGGTCGCCCTCGGCACGGTCCTTGTGTTGGCGGTTGGGCTCGATGCCGCGTTGCGGCGGGGCCGCCTCCGCGGCCGGCCGCGCGCCGCGTTGGGCGCGTTCCTGCAGCGGGCGGACCCTAGGCGGCGGCAACCGCCGCGGCCGGGATAGGCCGCGGCGGTCGCGCCACGATCGGGGTGAGCAACGGCGTTACGGTCCCAGCCGCGCGGGTCTGGCGGCGACGCGAAGGGAGAGGATCGGTGAGTATCTCGTTCACGCCTGTCGATCTTGGCCCGCGGGAGCCAATCTCGTTGGAGATCGCGCGCCGGCTGGTCGATTATTTGCTGTCCGGCCAGGTCGCGCCGGGGGAGCGGATCCCGTCCGAGCGGCAGTTGGCTCAAGACCTCGGGGTCGGGCGCTCCGCCGTGCGCGAGGCGATCAAGTCGCTGGCCCTGCTGGGGCTGGTCGAGGTCCGGCAGGGCGACGGCACCTACCTGTGGCGGATCGACACCGGGCTGCCGATCCAGAAGATCGAATGGGGGCTCCTGCTCGGCGTCAAACGAACCCACGATCTGGTGGAGGCGCGCCGGCACCTGGAGCTGGCGGTTGCCGGGCTTGCCGCGGAACGACGCGACGAGGCGGCGGTGCTGACCCTGCGGGAACTCTTTGCCGAGATGGAGGCCGCCGCCAGCGACCCCGATCGCTTCGTCAACGCCGATGTCGCCTTCCATCTGCGGATCGCCGAGGCGACCGGCAACGAGGTCCTGGTTCGGATGATGTCGAGCATCAGCGAGCTGCTGCGCGACTGGATCGCCCGGGTGATGCGGGACGAGGCCAACTTCCGGCCGTCGCTAGAGGAGCACCGGGCGGTGCTGGCAGCCATCGTCGCCGGCGACGCCAACGCGGCCCGGAGCGCGATGCTGGCGCATATGGATGGCGCCGCCAGCCGGCTGGCGACGACTATTCGAAATGGCGGACACGAGGCGGCGGACGCTCGCTGACGTGATCGTGACGTCTGCCCCGACCCACGATCACGACGCCGCGGACGCGGCAACCTTGCCGACCGGGCGTCCCATCCGCTCCCATTCCTGAAACGCTTGCTCGAGGTGGGCGGCCATCGCCGTCCGGGCGCCAGGGGGGTCGCGGGCAATGACGCGGTCGAGGATCCGGCCGTGGGCGCCGACCGCGACGAGCGAGTCCGCCGGATTGTTCACCGTTTCCAGCCGGATTTCCAACAAGACGTCTCCGATCGCATCGAGCATCAGCAGGTGCAGCTCATTGGCGGTCATCCGGGCCAGCTGGCGATGGTATTCAACGTCAGCGACGGCGAGGGCCTCGTAATCATCCTTCTCGGTCAGCGCCGTCACCGCTTCGTGGATTTGCCGCAATTGCTCGATTTGCTCGGCCGTGCCGCGTTCGGCCGCCAGCCCCGCAACCTGGATCTCGATCATGGTGCGGACCTCATGCACCTTTTCGTAGGGGATGCCGCCGCCGCGCAGGTACCAGCTCATCGACTCGGCGACGGCCGCGGGATCGACCGCGGCGACGGACAGACCGGCCCCGGCCCGGACGTCGAGGATGCCTTTGGCGACCAGCGCCCGGGTCGCTTCCCGGATCACGGTCCGCGAGACCCCGAACTGCTCGCCCAGCTCACGCTCGGACGGCAGCCTGCTGCCCGATTTCAAGCCTTGCGCCAGGATTTCCGCCAGCATCCGATCGGCGACCCGGTCGGAGAGGCGGGGCGCCCGGGCGAGTGGTTGCAGGGCGCGATGGGCCGCGGGTGTCTGATCTTCGGCCATGATGACTCCGGGTCGATCGGCGCGCGATTCGGGTGAGGTGACGCGACCTCGTCGATCGGTCGTCACCTCAACGATCATACCGTGCCGTTCGGCGGTAATGCGACCGGCGTTGGCGATTGGCCTGCCAAGCTATCGCGGCCCGCCAGGCAACGAGCCTCTCCGTTGACAGAACCGGCAACGGTCGCTAGAATCGGCCTATTGGTCAACCACTAGACCTATCGTCCGCTCGGGCGCTGAAGGCATCGTCAGCGGCGAGCCGGTATGGGCGGCGCTATGCTCCTCGGACTGAATCACCTCGGGATCGTGGTTCGCGACCTTGAGGCGGCGCTGTCCTACTACGTTGAGACGCTCGGCCTGGCGGCCCACGATCGCGAGGATCTACCCGCCGCCGGGGTCCGGCTCCTCTACGTGGAGACCGGGTCGGGCACGATCCAACTGTTGCAACCGATCGGGCCCGGCCCGGCGCGCGACTATCTCGGCCAGCACGGCGAAGGGCCGGACCATATCTGCTACACCGTGGCCGACATCCCGGCCGCGCTGGCAGCATTGGCGCCCGGCGCCGGGGTGCCGATCTTCATGGGGGGCCGTGGCCGCCGGGCTTGTTTCCTGCCCGGCCGCCATCACGGCCTACGGATTGAGCTGACCGAAGCGGAGCCGTTCCAGCCGCGATAAGCCGGGACAGCGGGAGGATCACAGATGGGGCGACTCGAGGGCAAGATCGCGGTCATCACTGGGGCCGGCAGCGGCATCGGCCAGGGCGCGGCGCGGGCCTTTGTTGGCGAAGGAGCCATCGTCGGCCTGCTTGATCGCAACGCGGATGCGGTCGCGGCCACCGCCCGCGAGCTCGGGGAGCGGGCGTTCCCGCTGGCGACCGATGTTGGCGACGAGGCGAGCGTGGCGGCCGCGTTTGCCGAGGTGCGGCGGCGGCATGGCCGGCTCGATGTCCTCTACACCTGTGCCGCCGTCCAACTCATCGGCGAGGATGCCCCGGTCCATGAGCTCGACGTTGATGTTTGGGATCGCACCCACCGGGTCAACCTGCGCGGCGTCTACCTCTGCAACAAGCACGGGGTTCGCTTGATGATGGAGAGCGGCGACGGCGGCTCGATCATCAACACCGGCTCCCCGACCGGCCTAACGATGTCCGGCGCCGGCTGGCATGCTTATTCGTCATCGAAGGCCGGGGTGATGGGGTTGACCCGGGTGATGGCCGCCGATTACGCCAAGCACAAGATCCGGGTCAACGGCATCGTGCCGGGCACGATCGAGACGACGTTGACCAAGCCGCTGGTGGACGATCCGGAGACGCTGGCGGGGTTGACCGCGCTGCACCCGATCGGCCGCATCGGGACGCCGGCGGACATGGCCGGGATCGCGGTCTTCTTGGCCGCGGACGAATCGGCCTTTGCCACCGGGGCGCACTTCTTCGTCGATGGCGGCATTTCGGTGCGGTAGCGCCGCCGCCGTGATGGATGGCCCTCTGCCGGCATCAAGCCAGCATGGAGATGAGCGGGTGAATTCCTTTCTGGCCGGGAGCGGCGCGAGATGAGCGGCCGGCTGCCAAACGTCGAGCCGATCAAGCGGGAGCCGCTGGCGACCGAGATCGCCCGCCGCCTGGTCGACTATCTACTGACGGGCGGTGTGCTGCCAGGCGAGCGGATGCCGTCGGAGCGCCACCTTGCCGAGGCGTTCGGGGTCGGCCGGTCCGCGATGCGGGAGGCGCTGAAGGCGCTGACGTTGCTCGGCTTGGTCGAAGTTCGGCATGGTGACGGGACCTATCTCAAGCGCGATGACTCGTCGCTGCTGCCGCAAGTCATCGAGTGGGGGTTGCTCTTGGGCGAGCAGCGCACGCTCGATTTGGTCGAGGCCCGGCAGAAGATCGAAACCGACATCGCGGGGCTGGCCGCCGCCCGCCGGGACGAGGCGGACCTGACCGAGCTCCGCCGCCTGCTGGCGCGGATGGAACAGCTCTCGCATCAGCGGGGCGATCCGCGGGAGTTCGTCGATGTCGATGTCGCCTTCCACCTGCGGGTCGCCGAGGCGTCCCGCAATACGGCCCTGCGCGACATCCTCTCGGGCATCCAGGCCCTCCTGCGGGTCTGGATTGGCCGGGTGATCGCCGCCGGCCACCGCGAAGCCTCGTACCAGGAGCACGTCCCCATCTTGGCGGCGATCGAGACCGGCGATGTTGCCGCCGCCGAGGCGGCGATGGATGCCCACATGCGGTCGGCCGCCGGGCGCCTGGAGCGGGCGTTGACCGAGGCCCAGGCCCGCGGCGAGTCGCCCGGGCGACGCCTCGGGTCCGACGACGCGTCCGCGGTGCGGGCGTGATGATGAATTGGCCGCCGCTGGCGGCGACCGGGGGAGGACCGATGGGAAGCACACGGCACGGATCGCGGCATGCGTGACTCACTGACCCAAGCGCCGGCCGGGAGCGGCGCGTCGATGCTGGCCGGGGCGCGCGATGTGGCGCGACGGTTGGGCACGGTCGATGAGATCGGCGTCATCGGCGCGCTGGTCGCGCTCTGTGTCTTTCTGTCGGTGGTCAGCGACCGATTCCTCACCCTCGACAACTTCATCAATGTGTCGCGGCAGGCGTCGTATGTCGGGATCATGGCGGTCGGGATGGTGTTCGTCATCTCGATGGGTGATATCGACCTCTCGGTCGGCTCGATCCTGATGCTGAGCAGCGTGACGATGGCGATCGCGTTGCGGGACGAGCAGCATATCGCGATCGCGGTGCTGCTCGGTCTGTTGGTGGCAACTGTTTGTGGCCTCGCCAACGGCGTGCTGAGCGTGTGGCTCCGGATCCCGACCATTATCGTCACCCTGGGGACGCTGAGCATCTTCCGCGGGCTGGGACTAGTCATCTCGGACGCCTCGCCTGTCTCTGGCTACGACATCCGGACCTGGTTCTTCGAGTGGATCGGGGGTCGCATCCTCGGCGTCTGGGCCAGCATCTGGGTGATGCTCGGGGTCTGCGTCTTTGGCTGGGTGTTGTACAGCAAGTCAACGTTCGGCCGGCGGGTACAAGCGATCGGGAGCAACCTGCAAGCGGCTCGCTTTTCCGGGGTGCGGGTTGCCCGCTATCGGATCCTGGTGATGGCGCTGATGGGCTTCATCGTCGGCATCGCCGCCGTCACCGTCCTCGCCTTCAATCGCAATGGCAGCCCGACCGTCGGCGTCGGCATCGAGCTGAGCGTCATCGCCGCCACCATTATCGGCGGCACCGCGCTGACCGGCGGCTCGGGCTCGGTGCTCGGCGCCGTCCTGGGCGCGATCATCATCGCCATTATTCAGAATGGGCTGGCCTTGCTGGCCGTCTCGCCCGCGTGGTCCACCGCCGCCACCGGTGTCGTCATTATCATCGCGGTTGCGCTCGATTACCTCATCAAACGGCGGTAGCGGGGATGTCACCGTCGTCGCGTCGAGCCGGCGCGCGAAGGATGGAAAGGAGGCGGATGCCTGACTGGTGAATTCGAAGGTGAATCGAGGCATTAGCCTCGTGGGACCGGCAATCTGCCGTGTGTTACCCGTGAAACGACATGGAGGCTTGGATAATGAACCGGATCCGAACAGTCCTGGGGCTGGTCCTCGTGACGTCCCTGATGCTCATGCCGGGGCTCGGGGCGATGGCGCAGGAGGCGACCCCGGCCGCCGACAACAGCGAAATCCAGATCGACTACGTGCTGCATGGCTTGAACGCCTTTACCGAGCGGATTCAGACCGGGGCCGAAGATGCCGCCGCCGACTACGGGGTGTCACTCTCGGTCTTCGGCGATGCCAGCTTCGACACGCCGACCCACCAAGCATTCTTCGAGGCCTCGCTGCAACGCGGGGCCGACGGGATCGCGGTCGTCACCAATCCCGGCGATCTCTGGATCACGCCGATCCAGCAGGCGGTCGATCAAGGCATTCCCCTGGTCGGCGCCAACGTGACGGCGCTCGACTCGGCGCTCGGCACCTGGGTCGGCCAGGACGAGTTCACCTCCGGCGTCATCCTCGGTGAGCAAATGCTGGAGCAGCTGGCTGCCGCCGGTGTCACCGAAGGCAGCATCGCGGTCGGCATCTGTGCCGCCGCCGCTCAGGTCCTCCAGGACCGCGACGCGGGCTTCCGGCTGGCGTTTGAGGGCTCGGCCTTTGAAGTCCTCGAAGCCCAAGAAGTGCTCATTCCGGTCCCCGACAACTACAGTCGCTGGGAAAATGTGATGGCGGCCAACCCGGACGCGGTGGCCGCGGTTGGGCTCTGCTCGATCGATATTCCCAACCTGGCGCAGTTGAAGGAACGGAATAGCGCAACGTGGCTGATCGGCGGCTACGACCTCGATCCTCCCACCCTGCAAGCCATCGAAGACGGGCTGGCCCAGGTCACCGTCGGCCAGCAGGAATACCTGCAAGGCTACCTGCCGATCGCGATTCTGGCGGAAAGCCTAATCAATGACACGCCCCTGGTCGAGGGTTGGCTGGAAACGCCGACCGAGATCGTGACGGCCGAAAACGTGGCCGACTACGTCTTGCGTCAGACCGACAACGCGGTCCAAGATGAGTACTACCAAGAGTACATCGCCGAGAACTACGCCGATCTAGCGGCGGCGGCGCGACCCTACGACGACCTGCGTACCCCTGGCATGCCGCGGGCAACGCCGGCGCCGTAGCGGCTCAACCCCCCCCAAGATCGGGGGGTAGGGGGCGTGATCCAGGCTGAGGACAGCGACCTTGGAGATTATCCGGTTCGACCGCATTGAGAAGCGCTTCGGTGGCGTGACGGCCGTGGATGACGTCTCGTTCGGCATTGAGCGGGGCGAGATCCACGCCGTCGTCGGCGAGAACGGCGCCGGCAAGTCGACCATCATGAAGATGCTGGCCGGCGTCTATCAACCGGACCGGGGCACCATCGTGCTGGACGGCGAGCCGATCAGCATCAGCGACCCG
>JACCYK010000017.1 GCA_013696525.1 Chloroflexia bacterium | reverse complement strand
GCCACGTCCACCGCCCGGATCTCACGCGGCGCGACAGCCGGGTTGGGATCTCCTTCTACGTCTCCAGGTAGCGCAGAGCCGTCTTCGCCACCGACTCGATCCCGATCGCCAGCGCCGCCTCGTCGATGTCGAACCGCGGGTGATGGTGGCCCCAGGTCAGGCCCCGCGCCGCGTTGTTGCTGCCGATGAAAAAGAAGCTGCCCGGCCGCCGCTCGAGGAAGTAGCTGAAGTCCTCGGCTCCCATTTGTGGCTCGGCCGCAATCACATTCTCCGCACCGACCACCTCGGTCACGACCTCCCGCACCAGATCGGTCATCGCCGGATCGTTAATCGAGGCTGGATAGCCGAAGTCGTACGTCACCTCGGCCTCGGCCCGCATGGCCGCCGCGATCCCGCGCACCAGCTCGGGGATCCGCTCCGACAGCATCGCGCGGTTCTCGGCGGTAAAGGTGCGCACCGTGCCCCGCAGCTCCGCCGTGTCGGGGATCACGTTGAAGGCCGACCCGCTGAGAAAGGCGCAGACCGAAACCACGCCGGTCGCCACCGGGTCATACTCGCGGCTGATCAGCGTTTGCAGCGCCACCACGATCTGCGACCCGATCGCGATCGGGTCGATCGCGGTCTGGGGCTTGGCGCCATGACCGCCCTTGCCCTTAATCACGATCGTGAAGCGGTCGGCCGCCGCCATCACCGGTCCCCCGGCCAGCGAGACCTTGCCGACCGGCGCGTCCTGATCGAGGTGTATCCCGAACACCGCGTCAACCGGCGGGTCGTCCAGCACGCCGGCCTCGATCATCGGCTTGGCGCCCCCCGGCGGCATCTCCTCCGCCGGCTGGAACAGCAGCTTCACCGTCCCCGCGAAGTCCTCTTTGCGCTCGGTCAGCACGCGGGCGACGCCCAGCAGCATGGCCGTATGCCCATCATGGCCGCAGGCGTGCATCACGCCGTCGTGGCGCGACCGGTAGGGGACGTCGTTCTCCTCCACGATCGGCAGGGCGTCCATGTCGGCCCGCAGCAGCACCGTCTTACCTGGCCCCTGGCCGCCGCGGATGACGCCGGTGACGCCGGTCTCGGCGATCCCGGTCTGGATATCCTCCACCCCCAGCGCCTGGAGCCGTTCAGCCACGAAGCGGGCCGTCCCCACCTCGTGGAAGCCAAGCTCAGGATGCTCGTGCAAGTGCCGCCGGTCGGCGACCACCCCCGGCATCATCTCGTCAATCGACTCGCGCAACCGGGTCGCGGTAATCATCATTGTCTGCTCCTCCATCATATCGGGCGACCTTGATTTCGTACCGGCACGATACCAAACACCGGCCGCGTCCAGCCAGACGTCCTAACCGCGTAGCCGGGCGGACAGGCTCGGTCCGACTACAATGTGCCCGAAACGGTTGGCGGCGGCGGCCAGTCCCCCGCCACGGTTTGGTGGCGGGTTGGTTCGTGTCCCCGAAAATTGGGGGTCAGGGGTCGAGCGTGGAAGACGCTGGAGCGCGGCCGATGGATGAAGCCGAGGCGACCCGCCTCGCCGGGGAAGCGGTCGACCTCGCCGGCGGCGCCCGGATGATCTACCGCAATCCCCGTCAGGCGTTCAGCCTGAACTCGATGAAGAATTTCACGATCGACGGCCACAAGATCGAAGTTCGCTGGGGCGAGATCAGCTCCCCCGCCATCGCCACCGTCGCCGGCTACGTCTTCGAGATCCACGACACCGGCATCGAGCTCCTGATCCGGCCGCCGAAACCACGATGATCGTTCGGCGCTGGCCCGCCACCGACGGACTCGACATTGATCCCGACCGCCGCCGGTTGGAGGATAAATACCGGCGAGACTCACCGTCGCCCGGAGGCATCGAGCATGGCATCACCACCGACCGCATCACCCACTCACTCGGCATGGCTTGAGCAGCGGCTCAGGGAGCACAAAGAAGAGGTAGCGCGGCTCCGGGAGGAGTTCGGCGATCCGGCAGAAGCGCTCGCCCAGTTTATGCGGGAGCGGTTCGACATCGAGGCTCTACTGCCAGACGATTGGTCCCCCGACGACCCCCGGGCCCCGTGGGAAATGATGATGGAGGACGACGACTCGGGTGCCTGGTAATGTCATCGATCTCTCCATCCCTGGCGCACGGATTCCCGATCCAATTATCGTCGATGCCAATCTCATCGTGGAGTTCCTGGTCGCGCCGTTGATCGAAGGTCGGGCTCTCCCTCGCACCGCCAAGAACGCGCGCCGGGCGGATCAATTTTTCAGCGAACTCCATGCCAGAAACGGCACCGGCCTCGTCACTCCGACCGTCTTCAACGAGGTCATCCATGTTGCGATTAAATTCACGTACAAACAGGTGTGGTTCGAGGTGCGCACGGGCATTCTGGATGAATATAGGCGACCAATAAGGGATTTGACTGATCTTTATAAAGTAGATGCGTCGATTCTGCGGAACTTCGAAGGAGATCTGACGCGGCTCAGGCCGCGGCTCGTCGCCAACGGTTTGTTGCTCGTTGCCCCCGAGGGGCTTGGCGCGATCGCCTCGGGCCGGACCTACGACGATGAGCTTGTTCATCTTATTTGCCCCTACGGTCTGGCCTCGAACGACGCGTTGATGTTGTTGGAAGCGCGGCGGCTCGGAGTATACGACGTTGTGAGCCTCGATGCGGATTAACGCCGGGCTCAGGCAGACTTCAACATCTATACCTGGCTCTAAGAATCGGCAAACCGATGGTCGCGCCGCCGTTACTCTTCAGCGTCGTCCGGCTTCGCGGGTCGGGAGAGCACGTTCCGGTTCCAGGTGCGGCGCTTCTCCGGCGGGCGGGATGTCCGTTGCTCCCGGTGGCTTGGGGGCGGCTCGTCGACCACCAGCGCCATCTCCACGCCGTCGGCGGTGGTGACCCGCTGGCCGCGCATCCACTGCCAGCTCGTCACCGCCGAGGGCGACTCCGCTAAATAGTCCTCCCGCCGCGATCGGAAATAGTCGCTGAGCACCACCTGCACGGCGGCGGCCACCGGGATTGCCAGCACCGCGCCCATGATGCCCAAGAACTGGGTTCCGGCCAGGATCGCCAGGAAGACGGTCATCGGCGTCAGGCCGACCGCGCCGCGCATCACGCGAGGCACCAGGATGTAGTTCTCAAACGACTGGATGAGCACGATGAAACCGATCACGATCAGCGCTTTGTCCCAACCCTGGGTCAGGGCGATAATCACCGCCGGAATGCCGCCCAGCCAGGGACCGACGATCGGGATCAGCTCGGTCAGGCCGGCCCAAATCCCGAGCAGCGGCCAGAACCTTACCCCCAAAATGCCGTAGCCGATCGTGGCCACGACGCCGATGGCCAGCATCAGCACCAACTGGCCGCGCATCCAGTCACCCACCTTGGTCTCGACGTTGTCGAGGATGTGGGAGACCCGGCTCCGCGATCCCGGTTTGACCTGGTCCAGGATGATCTGGCGCAGCCAGTCTTTCTCCATCAAATAGTAGAAGGCGATCACCAGCGTGGTGAGCAGGCCGATCACCCCGCCGCCGACGCCGGTCGCCAGGGTGATCACCATATCCGCCGTGCCCTCGGGGATGGCGAGCTCGGTACCGGGCTCGTCGAGAAACTGGATGACCCGGACCAGCGCATCTTGACCGACCCCGTTCAAGACCGGGTTCGTGCTCGCGGACCAACTCTCCTGCAGCGCCTGAATCTGCCCCGGCGCCTGATCGCGGAAAATGACGCTTTGCTCCCGGATCGCCGGCGCCACTCCGACAAAGAAGAGCCCGAGCCCGGCGATGATCGCGACATACATGAGCAAGATGCTCAGCGGGCGGGGAATATGCCGGTCCTGCAAGAGCTCGACCGGTCGCTCGATGAGCGTGGCAAAGATGATCGCCAGGATCACCAGGATCAGCAAGAGCTGGACTTGCAAGAGGAAGTAGGCGACGAGCAGGGCCAAGACCAGCGACACCGGGGTCAACCCCGAACGCCACTGGCGCTCGCCCTGGTCCGCCCCATTGCCCGGCCGCGGTTGGCTCGTGGCCGGGGGCTGCTGGTGTCGCGGGTGGCGGTCCGCGCGTGGCTCGCTCACTTCGGTTCCTCGCGGCGAGACCGCCAGCTTCGCTGCCATCGCCGCCGCGAGGCGACTAGCGAGAAGCCGTTGGCTTTTCAACCTGCCAGTACTGAGCGTCGAAGGGATCGACCCGCTGTCGCTGCCGCTCCGGCGGCAGGTTGTTCCAGACGGTCGGGAAAGCGAACACTTCGTGGCCGTCCACGATCACCCGCCGGGCGACGCCGAACGGCTTGTGGACCGCGAAAATTTCGCGCGGCGGCCGCGAGATCACCTCGGCCTGGAACCAGCCGTGCTCCGGGCAGCGGCCCGCGTGCAACTGCCACACCAGGTCCGCCGTGACGCCGCCCAGGTCGCGAACGATGGTCTCGACCAGCTCGCTGCCGCACAGCGGACACCGCAACGGCGTCCGCGCCCGCAACCGGTCGCGCGCCACGTCACGTTGAATGCCTTGCGCCACCATGTTGACGGCATCTCCCAGGTCCGAGGCCGGCGCGGCGCCGGCGCTCCCCGCCTTCGGTGCGGCGTCGCCTGCCGCCGCGTCTCGTGCCGCAGTCTAGCATTCCCGTCGGGGTTGAGCCACGGCAACGGCGAACACGGTACAATTGGCGGCGCGATTCGTGCGTTTTGAGATGAAGGGGTCGCGGTGCCGGCGCCTGGGCGAGGTCGAGCCAAGGGTGGGCTATCGCATCGACGGAGAAGTGATCGATGGCTGAGCACGACACGATTAATGGCCTGATCGCACTGTACCGGGATCTGAATGCCCGGGTGCGCGGGTTGCCGGAAGAACGGCTCTTGATCAAGGACGGCAAGGGCGAATCGGTTCGCCACGTCGTGACCCGGCTGCGTGACAACGAGATGCATTTCTCGCAGGCTCTCAAAGAAGCGATCTCCGGGGTGCCGATCCCGGAAGCGTTGGTCCATGGCCACCATCCGGTGATTGGCACCGAGAGCGAGTCGGACACGACGGCGATCATCCTCTCCCAGTTTGGGACCGCGCGCGAGTCGACCCTGGCCATGGTGCGGACGCTGACGACCGAAGACTGGGACCGCATCGAAGAGGGCGGCGAGTCGATTCGGGTCCGAATCAAGGAGCACATGACCCGAAACAACCGCAGCATGGAGCAGATCGTCGGCTTGCTCGGCTCGCCGTAGCATCCGTCAATGGGCAGTCTGCCGGAGGATGCCAATGACGCAATCAGCCTGGAACCAACTTAGATCGCGGTGTGCCGCCTGTCTTTGGTCGGTTGGCTGCGTCACGACGCATGTCGGCGTTTACCTGGTTGCCGCCACCGGGCTCCTCCTACTGAACGTCTTACGCTCGCCAGGCGATCTCTGGTTCTGGCAGCCGCTGGCACCGTGGGGGGTGCTGCTCGCGCTCCACGCGGTTCTCGCCCTTCTGGCCCGGCACCACAACATCCGCCCGCCGAAGCCAGCCGTTTCGCTGGCGCCGCTCGCCCCGGTCTGGACCCGGCTGCGAGCCCTCGTGGCGGCGCGGTCGGTTCCCCAATTCTCGATCATCTGGCAACCGCGGCCGGTCGGCACTGATGAACCGCCGGCGCCGTGGCCGGCGCCAACCCCGATCGCGCCGCCAGACGGCGCCTGGCCAAGCCCGCCAGCGCCGGTATCCATGCCCGTCGCCGCACCGGTCTCCTGGCCGGAGCCAACTCCAACGTGGGCGACAAGCTGGCCGGAGCGGCCGAACGGCCACCGGCCGGTGCCGACCGCTGCCCGGCCGACCGGAATCGACAGCGTCCTGGATGGCGCAACCCAAATCGCCGATCCCGAGCGTCCCCAATGGGACCAGCTCGAAGTCGCCGCCGCCACTTGGCTGGCAAACCGCTCCGCCGACCTCGATCGCCACCTCTCCCGGTAGGCAAGCGAGCCGGGCCGAAACCGCCGGCTTGACATGCCCTCGCCGACCATCTCGAGCGGACCGAGCGGCAGCGAGGAAGGGATGGCACGCGAGCAGCACGCCGGGCCGGAGCGACTCCCAGGGCACCGGGGGCACCGGCCGAACGTTGGCCGGCCGGGTTCGTCGTGACCCATGATCGGCCGGAGCCAACACCCCCATCGCGTGCCGCCGGCGTCGGAGCCGACCAGTTAATGCTGATTCCGGTGCCGCTCTCGTCCCTGCTCGGCCGCGAACGCGACATCGCGATGGTCACGGCGCGGCTCCGCGACCCGCACATCCGGCTGCTCACCCTCACCG
>JACCYK010000015.1 GCA_013696525.1 Chloroflexia bacterium | reverse complement strand
ATGTAGACCGGCTCGAACCGAATTTCCATCGTCGGCAGCGGCGTCATGCCATAGACATTGGCCCGCACCCAATACTGTTGCAACTGATTGTCGATGGCGATGATGGGCGCTTCCTCTTGCACGATCTCGACCACCCGCCGGTAGGCTTCCTTCCGGGTCGCCTCATCCGGTTCGGTGGCGAAGGCGTTCAACGCCTCGTCCATCTCCGGGCTGCCGAAACCGGAGATGTTCCAGCCGGAGGTGGAGAGGAGACCCGGTAGATAGAAATGGGCCGGGTCGAGGGTGGCGCTCCAATAGCTGATCGTGGCCGTGTATTCCTTCGTCAGGAGCCGGGTAATCCACTCCCCGGACTCGTAATTCTGGATGTCCATGGTGATCCCGGCCGCCCGCAGTTGTTGCTGGAGGACTTGGGCGGCTTTGACCTGGGTGGGAACCTGGGGCTGGCCATCGAAGACGAAGCTCAGCCCTTCGACCCCGGCCTCCGCCAGCAGGGCCATGGCCCCCTCGGGATCAGGACCGCCCTCGTACAAATTGATGCCGGAGTAGTACGGGTTGCCGTCATAGATTGCCTCGGTCGCGGTTTCGGCCTGGCCGAAGAATGCCACTTGCGTCACTTCGTCCCGGTTGAGCGCCCAGGCCAGGGCTTGCCGCACGCGCTTGTCATCGAACGGCGGCTTGGAGCAATTGAGGTAGAGGAAGTCGGGAAGATACGGCCTGCCGACCGTGACCTTGATCTCGGCGTCGCCTTTCAGGGCTTCCACCTGCTGCAAGGGAACTTGCATCACCCATTGCATTTCGTCGGTCTGCAAGCCGGTCAAGCGGACCGTGTCGTCGGCGATGGCGCGGAAAATAACCGAATCGAGGAAGGGCCGCTCGGCCACATGGTATTTGTCCCAACGTTCGAGCGTGATGTGATCGTCCTTGACCCACTCGGTCATCCGGAAGGGGCCGGTGCCGATCGGCTCGAGCCGGGGGTCGAGCGTTGTCACCGCCGTTTCGTTGACAACTTCAAGCACGGCCGCGAGGTCGGCGAGGAACGAGCCCCAGGGCCGCTTCAAGATGAACCGGACGTTGTAGTCGCCATCCGTCTCGACCCGGTCGATCGCTTGCAGGAAGACGGCATTGGGCGCGGCCAGCGCCGGATCGAAGATGCGCTCGATGGTGAACGCCACATCGTTGGCGGTGAACGGTTCGTCGTTGTGGAAGACGGCATTCTCGACCAGGGTAAAGTCCCAGGTCACCTCGTCGACTTGATTCCAGCTGGACGCGAGGCCGGGTATATAGTTGTAATCGGCATCGACGTACACCAGCTTGTTGAAAATGTTCTGGTAGACCTGCATCGACGAATAGAGCTCGGCGAAGGCGGGATCCATGTTCACCGGCTTATCGATCGTGGCCGCGACGACGGTGCCTCCCGGCGCCGCTGGCGGGTCGTCCTGGAACAAGGCGACGCCGCGCGGGCTGGCGGCGGCGTCCCGGCTCAGGAGATGATTCGCTAGGGCGCCGCCGAAAACGGCGCCGCCGCCCAGGGCCGACATGCGGCGCACGAAGTCGCGCCGTGTGAGGTCGGCCGCGACCCACTCGTCGACCGTTTGGATGAGGGCTCGGTTGCGGCTGTGCTGGCTGACCATGATGTTAACCTCTTTCCACACTGTGCCGGTGATGGCGACCGCTCGGTCGCGATCGAGCGCCAACGGAACCGCCCGGCGGAAACGACGCGGCCGCGAAAACGATCCCTCTCACGATAATTACAATGGTGGAAACTGAAGATCAATTAGAGTAACATGGTAGCGGGGACGGTTGGGTCGTGTCAAGTGGCGTTTCGTCTACATCCCCGTCGAGACGGGCGAAACCCCGCGGCGATGACTGGTAGGAGGGAACGATGGAACGGTCACCATATTTTCTCGAAAGCGTTGATCGGGTGATGAAGGTGCTCGATTGCTTCGACGCCGGCTGTGCGGAGCTGCGCCTCACCGACTTGAGCGTCCGGCTGGGGATGCCGAAGCCGCAGGTGCTCCGGATCGCCACCACCCTCGTCATCGGGGGGTACCTGGAGCGGGACCGGCAAACCAAGCGCTATCGGCTTGGGCTGCGCCTGTTCCAGCTTGGCATGCTGGTCCGGCAGCAGATGAATCTGTCCCGGATCGCCGATCCCGTCCTCCGTCACCTGGCAACGCGGACCGACGAAACGGTCGCCCTGTTCCGGGCCGACGCCACCGGAGCGATCTGTGTCGAAGTGATCGAGAGCCCAAAGGGTCTGCGCATCTTCGCCCAGATTGGCCGCACCATGCCGTGGAATGCCGGCGCCGCCGGGAAGGTGATCCTGGCGCATTTGCCGGAGCCGGAGCGGGAGGCAATCCTCGAAGCCGATCAGTTCGAACAGTTCACGCCCGACACGGTGACCGCACCGGATCACCTGCGCCGGATGCTCGATGAGGTGAGAGCGGCCGGCTACGCCCAGAGTGCCGGTGACCTCGATCCCGACGCCAGCGGGGTGTCGGCGCCGATCTTCGACGCCAATCACCGCGTCGCGGGCGCCCTGTCGGTGGGAGGTCCCCGCAGCCGGATGACGGACGCGGCGTTGCCGGCGATGATCGAGCTTGTCCGCCAGGGTGCGGCAGATGTGTCACGTGGCCTCGGATACGAGAGCAACGGCAATGGCTACGGCCCGACGCCGGCTGATGTGGTTGGGGCGGGCAACTGATGGCGGCGGCTACGCTCGATCAGGTGCTGGCTGTCTGCGCCGCGAACCGGGAACGCGACCTGGCCGACCTGGTGCGCCTATTGCGCCAACCCAGCATCAGCGCCGAGGATAGCGGGGTCGCCGAATGCGCCGCGCTGGTGCAACAATTCTTTCTCGATGCCGGCTTCGCCCCGACGTTGTTGCCGACCGCGGGGCACCCGATGGTGTTCGCCGAACGAAGCGGCGCCGCCGGCCAACCGACCGTCCTCATCTATGGGCATTACGATGTCCAACCGCCGGATCCCGTCGCCGCCTGGGTCAGCCCCCCGTTCGAGCCGGCCATCCGCGACGGCCGGCTTTTTGCCCGCGGCGCCGGAGACAATAAAGGGCAATTCTTCGCCCAGCTTGCCGGCGTCCGGGCCTGGTTGGAAACGGCCGGCGAACTGCCGGTGAACGTGAAATTCCTGATCGAAGGCGAAGAGGAGACCGGCAGCCCGCATCTCGAGGCGCTGGTCGCCGAGCACCGCGAGCTCCTCGCCGCCGACCTGGTCTACACCTCCGACGGTCCCGTCATCGATGATGCGTACCCGATCGTCGTCTACGGCGTACGCGGGCTGCTCTACGTTGAGCTGACCGCCCGCGGCGCCAAGCACGATCTGCACTCCGGGAACTGGGGCGGGATCGCGCCGAACCCGGCCTGGACCCTGGTCCGGTTACTCAACACGATGCTCGACGCGGACAACAACGTCGTCATCCCCGGCTTCGGCGACGACATTCAGCCGGTCTCGCCCCGGATGCGGCGGGCGATGGACGCCATTCCCCTCGACCAGGCCCGGAGCCTGGCTGAGCTTGGCATCGGCCAATTGCCGCCGCCGGCCGGGGTGCCCTATTTTGACCGGTTGATGGCGAGACCGACGCTCAACATCGCCGGCATCACCAGCGGCTATGGCGGCGCCGGCAGCAAGACGGTGCTGCCCGCCGAGGCCACGGTCAAGATCGACATGCGGCTGGTGCCGAATCAAGACCCCGACGACATCTTCGATAAGGTGAGCGCCCATGTCCGGGCCGTGGCGCCGGAGGTGAAAATCCAGCGGTTGGGGAGCATGCGGCCTTCCTCGACGCCGCTGGATCATCCCTTCGCGGTACCGGTCCGTCGCGCGGTGGAGCGCGGCTTCGGCTCGCGGCCGGTGGACGTGCCGTTGCTGGGCGGCAGCCTGCCGGACGCGGTCTGGACGAAAACGCTCGGCCTGCCGTCGTTCCTCGTGCCCTATGCCAACCACGACGAAGCCAACCACGCGCCGAACGAGAACCTTGTGGTCGAGCGCTTCTACGCCGGCATCCGGACCGCGGCCGCCCTGCTGGCCGAGCTGGCGGGCGGGCGTCCTATGCCGGCCCCCGGGTCGCGGTGACGCGCTTCAAGGCAGACCGCAGGGCGGCATCGACCCGGTTGCGCTCTCGCAAAAGTTGCGTCTGGGCGAGGAAAAAGTCGTCCGTGCCCGCGGCCAATCCACCGAGATCGGCGGCCGCGGCCAGGCCGGGTAGCGGCTGTGAACGGAGCGCCAAGTCATGGTCGAATGGACCGGAGCGCGTGTAGTTGACCGGGATTAGGATCCGGCTCAAGTCCATGATGACCTGGTTCGCCTGGTCGCTCGGTAGGCCGCTGAAGTCGGCCGCTCCGATGGCCGCCGCGAGCTCGCGGGCCAAGGCGACGGTGCCGGAGAGGTCGAACAGATTGCCGGCGGCCTGCTGATACGAAGCGGCGGCGGCGGCGATCTCGTCGGCCGCGGCCGCGAGGTCGAACGGGAGGCGTTCTTCCGTGCAGAGACGCCAGAGCGTTTCGGCATAAATCCCGGCGTCGCGTTTGAAATTCTGGGGATCAATCTTGTCGGCGGTGTCTTCGGTAGTGTGCCACCACCAGCCGAGGCCGCCCCCTTTGCCGCCGCCGCCGAGAAGCTGGGCCAAGGCGGCGCCGGTGGTCGAGTCGTCGCGCGGTTGCTCGGAGAGGGCGGCGAAGAGGCTCGGGATGCCGTGTCCCCAGAACGACTGGTCGCTGGACCGGCTGATCCGCCGGTAGTCCAGCGCTTCGCCGATCGTGTCGGTCAATATCTGCTGGCCGAAGGCGTGGGTCTCCGCCATTGACGGTGCGTCGCTCATGATCGTGGCGCCGACCGCGCCCACCGAATCGACATTGACGTGACAGACGCAGCGATCGTGGAGGTCTTGCCAGAAGGTGTCCGCGTACCAGGTGGAGCCGGCATAGCGCCCGTGCGAGTGACCGGACCAGAAGGCCAACCGGACGCCGCGGCGCAAGTCGCGGCGGCGGTCGGCCAAGAGGCGGCCGACCTCGAGCTGGGTGGCGTTGGCGGTGCCGTTGTCCATCGCCCCGAGGTGCCAGGAATCGACGTGACCGCTAAAGAGAACGTAGCGGTCTTCCTGCTGTCCCGGCAAGTCGGCGATCAGGGTCGGAATTTTCACCCAGGCGCGAAACGGCTCGGTGACGAGCCGAACGTCGATCTTGCCGTCTTGGAGTAACCCGTTGAGCCGATCCGCGTCGGCGCCGGTGATGCCGACCGCCGGCACCGTGGGCAGCAGCGACGCGGTTTCCGGGACCGGCGTCCCCCAGATCGGGGAGATACACATCTCGTGGATGTGCTCGTCATTGCCGTGGATCTGGCCGATGGCGCCGGCCCGCGCCGCCGCCATCCCCTTGCCGGGCATCGCGAGACCATCGGTAAGGACGAATTTGCCGCGCGCATCGATCCCCGCGTAGTCCTCCTCGCCCCCGGCACCGGCATAGACCAGCTCGGCGGTGACGCCGTCCGGCCCGGTGCTGGGACTCAGGGAATAGCCATTACAGGTGATCGGCCCGCCACCTTGGCCGAGAAGGTTGAGCGACGACGTGGCGGGGTAACCGATCAGGGCGTCGCTTTCGTACCGCGTAACGTCGTAGCCGAACCCCTTCAGCTCACGCTCGATGTAGTCGAAGGCGGCCGCCTCCTCCGGCGTGCCGGACAGTCGGACCACCTTCGAGATGCCTGCCAAGTGCCGCGCTAATTCGGTGCTGGACACCTCGTTGAACAATTTCGTCATCTTCGATTCTCCTTGGTGAGCATGGCTCATTCGCGGCCTTGACGGCCGAAACGCTGCTCCGCATCTTACCCGCACCGGCTGGAACGGCGGGAGTGGGACCGAAGCCGGGGCATCAGTGCGACAATTGGCCGCGGTGAGCGATCAGGTCGTGGGTATCGGTGGAACATGGTTGGGGCAGAAGAATCCGGCCGGCTGGTGACGGTGGGGAGGCGGTTCGAGGTCGTCCGCAACCGGCCACTGCTGACGCTGGCGGTTGGCCATATGACGGTGGACATGTATGCCGGCTTGCTGCCGATGATGTACCCGCTGCTGGCCGGCAAGTTCGCCCTCGACCTGAAGACCGTCGGCATGGTGGCCCTTGCCTACGGGGCCGGCTCGTCGTTGTCGCAGCCGCTCTTCGGCTGGCTGGCCGATCGCCACGGCACCCGGTATATCGGGCTGGCGCTGAGCTGGACGGCGATCACGTTCGCTCTGCTGGGGTTTGTGCCGAACTTCGCGGTGTTGGTGGCGCTGGCCGCGTTGTCGGGCATCGGCTCCGGTGCCTACCACCCCATGGGCGCCCTGAACGCCAGCGCGGTCATCTCCGAGGCGCGGCGAAACTCGGCGATGTCGATCTACACCACGGGGGGCACCCTGGGCATTGCCACCGGCCCGCTGATCGGCGTCCTGACGCTGGGAGCGTTCGGGCTGCACGGCACCATCTTCATGCTCATCCCCGGGCTGCTGATCGCCGTCGTCCTCCTGTTCGAAATGCGCGCGATCGCGTTGCGGCCGCGACGAACGGGCGGCAGTCCCCGCCTGGTCCCGCCGCCGGTGCCGATCGGCCCGATCAGCGTCGTGGTGGGGGTCATGATGCTGCGCGCCTGGAGCGTCTTTGGCCTGCAAGCGTTCATTCCGATCTGGTACGCCTCGATGGGATACGAGCCATCGTTTTACGGGCTGCTGGCGACGACCCTGGTGCTGGCCAATGTGATTGGCGCGATCGGGGCCGGCCATCTGGCGGACAGATTCGGGCGGCGGATCTTGATCGTCGGCTCAACCATCCTCAGCGTGCCGGCGCTCTTGCTGTTTGCCCAGTTTCCCGGTTCCATCGCCTTCGTCACGGCGGCGGCGATCGGTCTGCTCGCGGCCTCGACCACGCCATTGCTGCTGGTGACGGCCCAGCAGCTCATGGTCGGCCGGGCCGGCATGGCCTCCGGCCTCGTCCTTGGTCTCGGCTTCGTGATGGGCGCGATCGGCGTCCCGATCCTGGGCGCCGTTGGTGATGCCCACGGCATTCAGAACGCGATGCGGTTACTGGCCTTGATCGCCGCCGCGTCCGCCAGCGTAGCGGCGTTTCTGCCGAGTGAGGAGCTGGTCCGTCAATTCGCGAACCGGAACAGCAATGCGCTCCCGGCCGCTTCCCTGCCGACCGCCTCATCGTAAGGGCGATTAGAGGACCCCAAGCTCCGTGGCCTCGGTGGCAAGGATTTGCTTCAGGCTGAGCTGATTGAGATCGACAAAGCCGGTGCCTTGCCGGAGCGCCTGGGCCAGGTACCGCACCAGCGCCTTGGCTTCCTCGGCGGAGTCGCATTCGGCGAGCAGATGCTCCGCCTCCCAGGCGGCGGCGATCACGCGAATCCGGTCCTCGAACTTGGCGACCTGCTGGTAGCCGATGGTGGCGACCACCGAGAGATTGACCAGCATCGGCCAGTCACTCCGCGTCAATACCCACATCGCGTCCCCCATCTACCGCGCTGCCGGAGCAGCCAATTCTCTAGCCCGACATTCTACTTCTCGCGGCGGGAGCGGTTTGTGGCATGGGTCAGGCGCGTGTGAAGATGCGCTT
>JACCYK010000011.1 GCA_013696525.1 Chloroflexia bacterium | reverse complement strand
GATGGAAGACGCGGCGACGGCCGAAATCTCCCGCGGCCAGCTCTGGCAGTGGCTCCACCATGGCGCGGCCACCGCCGACGGCGTCCCCATCACCGCCGAGCGCTACCAGAACATCCGGGACGAGGAGCTGGCCAAGCTGGGCGGCCCGGACGAGGGGCGGTATCGAGAAGCGGCCGAGATCCTCGACACGCTTGTGCTTGACGACGACTTCGCGCCCTTCCTGACGATCCTCGCCTACCCGCTGCTGCCGTAGGAGCGGACGAATCATGGAGACACGCGATGGTTTCCCTTGGCGTCGGTCAGGACACGGCGATTGACGGGCGATTGGCGATCGCCGAGGTGAACGGGCTCGATCGCGAGTCGTTTATCAGCCGCTTTGGGCGGGTGTATGAGGATTCGCCGTGGATCGCGGCGGCGGCCTGGCCCGAGCGGCCCTTCACCAACCGCGACGATCTGGAACGGAAGCTGGCCAGCGTGGTCAGCGCCGCTACCGCCGATCAACAGTTGGCCCTGATCCGATCCCATCCCGACCTTGTCGGGCGGGCGGCGTTGTCCGGTTCGTTGGGGCCGGCCTCAACCGCCGAGCAGGCCGCCGCCGGGCTCGATCACAACGCGCTGACCGGGCCCGAGCTCGCGGCCTTCGCCGATCTCAACCAGCGATACTGGCAGCGGTTCGACTTCCCGTTCGTGATCTGCGCCCGGGAGAACCAGAAAGCGGCAATCCTGGCCGGCTTCCAGCGGCGGCTCGACCATGATCGGGACCACGAGCTGGCGACCGCGCTCGGCGAGATCACCAAGATCGCGCACCATCGCCTGCGCGATATGATCCGGGACGAGCGGGACGCCGGCCAGGAGCGAAGGCATTCCCATGAATGATTTCGACTATCAGATCGGCTACGGCAAGCTCCGGGTTCCGGTCTACCGGGTCTATGCCCGGCCGCTGCTGGGGGTGACGCCGATCCCGGAGTCGAGCTTCACCGGCCGCGACAACACGCTCTTCGCGGTCGAGATCGATGTCGAGGTGCTGGGCGACAACTTCCTGCCCGCCTACACGGCTGGCGACAACTCGATGGTGGTTGCCACCGACAGCATGAAGAATTACATCCTGCGCGAATCGCTGACGTATGACGGATCGACCCTCGAAGGCTTGCTGGCGTACCTGGGCGCCGGGTTCATCAACCGCTACGAGCAGATCAACGCCCTGCAGATTTCGGGCCGCGAGCTGCCGTTTCAGCCAGTGCAGGTGCCGGCCGGCGAACGGTTCGGCCCCAGCCCGGTCCTGTTCAACCACGGTCGCGGTGACTACGCGACGGCCGCGCTCGAGCTGCAAGGTAACGACGGCGAGATCGAGCTCACCGACCATCTCTGCGGCCGGGTCGAGCTGCAACTCTTGAAGGTCACCGGCAGCGCATTCACCAGCTTCGTCCGGGATGGCTACACGACCTTGCCGGACCGCCGCGATCGCCCCTTGTATATCTTCCTCGATGTCCACTGGCGCTACGCAGATGCCGATGACCCGCGGGACCCCAGCCCGGCCCGCTACGTCCCGGCCGAGCAAATCCGGGATTTGGTCACCGCGGTCTTCCACGAGCTGGTCAGCGAGTCGATTCAACATCTGGTGCATGAGATGGGGGCCCGCATCCTGGACCGCTTCCCCCAATTGGCGGAGGTCAGCTTCGCCGCTCAAAACCGAACTCGCGATCCCGTCGCCGAGTCAGCGACCGACCCCAAGGTGAAGGTCTACAGCGATCCCTTCCCCGCCTACGGCGAGATCACGCTCACCATGCGCCGGACCGAGGCGCCGGAGGTCCCGGCATGAGCGGGCGGTTGACCACGCATGTGCTGGACATCGCTCATGGCCGCCCGGCCGGCGGCTTGCTGATTGAGCTGTGGCGGATCGAGCCCGGCGACGATGGCGACACCCGCGCCCTCGTCCTCGCCGAGCGGACCAACGAGGACGGCCGGACCCCGCGCCCGTTGCTGGCCGGGGAGGATGTTCGCCCCGGTATCTACGAACTGATCTTCCTCGTCGGGCAATACTTCGCCGATCTCGGCGCCGCCAACGCCGATATCCCGTTCCTCGATCGGGTCCCGGTCCGCTTCGGCATCGCCGACCCGGCGACACACTACCATGTCCCGCTCCTGGTTTCGCCATGGGCCTATTCGACCTACCGGGGGAGTTGACCGTATGACGCGGGCCGTCGCCAAGCAGACACTCGCCCGCGCCAGCCGGGTCATGGATCAATGCGAGGAGCTGAGCCGGCTCAGCGAAGAGGATACCGGCCTCACCCGGCGCTACGGCACCTCCGCCCTGCGAGCCACCCAAGACCAGGTCGATCGGTGGATGATCGCGGCCGGCATGACAACCCGGCGCGACGCGATCGGCAACCTGATCGGCCGCTACGACGGCGCCGCGGCCGCCGCGCCCAGCCTCGTCCTCGGCAGCCATCTCGACTCCGTGCGCGATGCCGGCAAGTACGACGGTCCGCTCGGCGTCCTCGTGGCGCTGGCCGCGGTCACCCATCTACATGAGCAAGGCATCCGGCTCCCCTTCGCCATCGAGCTGCCCGCCTTCGCCGACGAGGAGGGTCTCCGCTTCCACACCGACTACCTGGGCAGCCGCGCCTACCTGGGCG
>JACCYK010000674.1 GCA_013696525.1 Chloroflexia bacterium | reverse complement strand
CTTTGAGATCGAACCGGGTTCGCAGCTCGCGATCAACCTGATCGAGCGCGTTCTTGAGCTCTTGCTGATCGAAATCCGAAACGATATCGAACGATGCAACCGACGCCATAGGAACCCCTCCGTTCGACGCAAACACGGAAGTGTACCAGATTTGGCTTGCCGCGCCGGAATTTCGTTAGCTTTCGAGCTGGGTCAGCCACCGCGAGACGTCGATCACCAAACCCGCCACCGGTCGACTCGTGTCAATGACGAGGTGAGGTCCGGTGACCGCGTCGTCGGTGCCCGCGTGCCGGGCCCGGCACGCCTTGACCGCCCCCCACGTCGTGGTGTGATGGGCGGGGAGGCTGAGCGATTGGCGCTGTTCGACGCGGGTTCGCCATACAGCCTCGTCCGGGCACCGACATTCGAGCACGATCAGCGTCGCCCCTGTTTCTTCGGCGACATTCACGAGATTCTCGTAGGTCTGACCCGGCAGTGGGCTGTCGCAGATGACATCCAACCCTAGCAGCAATTGCCGGCGAACCAGCCGAGCCATGACGTCATAGGAAGGGCCACCGGCGGCCTCCATCAAATTGTCCAGCACATCCTTGATGTCGTCTTTGTCGACCACCGGCCAGCGGCGGTGTCGGCTCAGGGCGCGAGCAATCGTGCTCTTGCCGGTGCCAGGAGCGCCGCGCATCGCGATCAAATTGGGCATTCGTTTGCTCTCTCCTCTGCAACCTGTCTATCAGGGGCGGCCGCGATCGGTTCGGAAACGTCCATGGTAGGATCAGGTCACGGCTTGCTCGATCAACCCGGTGCAGTTCGATCCAGCCGGTGGTCTGGGTCGTAACTTCGGATCGCGAGCGCGTTCGCTATGGGAATGTTAGATGAACACGGCGCGTGTCAGCATTAACAAGGACTTCCGAATCGGAGAGGTCGATCCCCGGTTGTTTGGGTCGTTCATCGAGCATCTGGGGCGGGCCGTCTATGGCGGGATCTACGAACCGGATCATCCGACCGCCGACGAGCTTGGCTTCCGGCGCGACGTGCTCGAACTTATCCGCGAGATCGGCGTGCCGGTTGTGCGCTACCCCGGCGGGAACTTCGTGTCCGGTTACAACTGGGAAGACGGCGTCGGACCGGTCGCTGAACGGCCGCGGCGGCTTGATTTGGCCTGGAAAACGACCGAGCCAAACCTGGTGGGGACGAACGAGTTTGTCGCCTGGGCGAAATGCGCCGGGACCGAGGTCAATCTTGCGGTGAACCTGGGGACGCGCGGGATCGATGCCGCGCGCGACCTGGTGGAATATTGCAACCATCCGGCGGGGACGTATTGGAGTGATTTAAGGCGCTCCCATGGGGTGGATCAGCCGCATGGAGTTCAGCTCTGGTGTCTTGGCAACGAGATGGACGGGCCCTGGCAGATTGGGCACAAGACGGCCGCTGAATACGGCCGGATCGCGGCTGAGGCGGCCAAGGTCATGAAGTGGGTCGATCCGTCGATCCAGCTTGTCGCTTGTGGCAGCTCAAATGCGCGGATGGCGACCTACCCGGACTGGGAAGCCACCGTCCTCGACCACGTCTACGACCATGTCGAGTTCATCTCGCTGCACAGCTACCACGGGCTGGCCGGGGACGACCTGGCGACGTTTCTGGCGCAGTCCCTGGCCATGGACGATCAGATCGAGACCGTGATCGCGGCCTGCGATGTCGTCAAGGCGAAGAAACGGTCGCGCAAGCAAATGATGCTCTCATTCGATGAGTGGAACGTCTGGTATCACGCGCGAGATCGCGACCGCGAGACGATGCGCCAGGAGCCGTGGCGGGTTGCCCCGCTGTTGACGGAAGAGGCGTACACGCTGGCGGATGCGGTCGTGGTCGGCAGCATGCTGATCTCGTTGCTGAAGCATGCCGACCGGGTGAAGATCGCGTGCCTGGCCCAGCTCGTGAATGCGCTCGCCCCGATCATGACCGTGACGGGCGGGCGGGCTTGGCGACAGACCACGTTCTACCCCTATCTCCATGCCTCACGCTATGGTCGCGGCACCGTCTTGCGCTTGGCCATCGACAGCCCAAGCTATGAGAATGCTGAGTTTGGGAAGGTGCCGTTCCTGGAGGCGATTGCCATTCACGAGGAAGAATCCGAAATGATGACACTCTTCGCCGTCAATCGGAGCCTGACCGACGTTCTGCCCATCGAGGTCGATCTGCGCGGGATGCCAGGGTATCGATTGATTGAGCATCTTGAGTTGGCGGATGCCGACCCGGATGCAACCAATACGGCCGAGCGGCCGAACGCGGTGGTGCCGCGAGCACGGGACGACACGTCTGTCGAGAATGGCGTATTGTCCGCTCGGCTTTCGCCAATTTCGTGGAACTTGGTTCGGCTGGCCAAAGCGGCCGGGTAGTCGGTGATTGTTGGCGAAGACTCGGCGGACTTGACCGAGCGAGGCGCCGCCAGGACGAACGTGGCCACCCGTGGTCAATAGTCGTTAGCCAGGTCGTAGCAAGTCCTCCACCCCGTACAGGCGAGGGGCGCGGCCGACCACGAACGACGCGGCGCGGAGGGCGCCCTCGGCATAGGCGCGACGGCTGAAGGAGCGGTGGCTGAGCCGAATCTCCTCGCCGTCACTGGCGAACATGACCTGGTGCTCGCCGGGATTGCCACCGCCGCGAACGGCGTGGATTCCGATCTCGCCGCGTTGCCGAGGGGCGATCCCATGCCGTCCGAAGCTGGCGAGGTCGTCCACCACGACGCCCAATCCGCCCGCGATCGCTTCCGCCAACGCCAGCGCGGTGCCCGACGGCGCGTCGGCCTTGTGCCGGTGGTGCGTCTCGACAATCTCGATGTCGAAGCCGCGCAGGGCGGCAGCGATGGCGGGGAGCGCATCGAGCAAGGTGGCCACGCCGAGACTCATATTGCGGGCGTAAAAGACCGGCACCCGCGTCGCGGCGGCTTGAAGCTCGTCGAGGTCGGACGCTGCCAGGCCGGTCGTTCCAGTGACGAAAGCGATGCCAGCCTCGGCGCAAGCTTTGGCGTAGGCGGATGTGCCTTTGGGGGTCGTGAAATCGATCAGGACGTCCGCTGCCGCCAACAGCGACCGGCCGTCCGAAAGCGTCGCCGTCCGTTCCGCCGTCCCGGCGCTCTCGTAGCAACGATTGTCACCGGTAGCTCCGCCAGGGCGGACCAGGCCGCCGACAATGGTGACGTCCGGCATCTGAGCCGCTGCCGAGACGATTTCTCTGCCCATGCGGCCGGCAGTCCCCGCGACGATGACCCGCATGCTCATGGTTTCCTCCCGCGATGTTGATGTCCGATCGGGGCGGCGTCGCGGGGCAACGATTCCGTGCCTCGCGGCGCCGCCGTGCTGCCGTGAATCCGTGCTCGCTACGCGGCGATGGCGCGAGCCGGAACGTATGGACAAGCGGCGAGGGCTGCTTCGAGCCGGCGCCGGCTCGTCTCGGAAAGCGGGACGAGTGGCAGTCGGACGTCGGCTTCGCAGAGGTCAAGCAGATTGGCGGCGCTCTTGACCGGAACCGGGTTGGGCTCAACGAACATCGCCCGGCACAGATCGAACAAACCGCGGTGAATGGCTTGCGCCGCCTGGAGATCGCCGCGGCAGGCTTCGGTCAACGTAGCCACCGCTCCTGGCACCACGTTCGCGACGACCGAGACGACGCCCCGGCCGCCGACGCTCATGATCGGGAGGGTCAGCGAGTCGTCGCCGGAGAGCACCACGAAGTCGTCCAGCGTTTCGTTCACTATCTGGCTTACCTGGTCAAGCACGCCGCTCGCTTCCTTGATGCCGGCGATCGTCGGGATCCGTGCCAGCCGGGCCACCGTCTCCGGGAGCAGATTCACCCCGGTCCGGCCCGGCACGTTGTAGAGGATGATGGGAAGGTCAGTCCCGTCCGCGATCGCGCTGAAGTGGGCGAACAGGCCCTCCTGGGTCGGCTTGTTGTAGTACGGGGTGACGATCAGGGCGGCGTCGGCGCCAAGCTCACGCGCGCCGGGTTCGCGCGATCGTGGCCCGAGTGCTGTTCGTCCCAGTGCCGGCGACGATCGGCACCCGGCCGGCGGTTTGATCGACCATGATGGCGATCACCCGATCTTGCTCGTCGGCGGTCATGGTCGCGGTTTCGCCGGTCGTGCCGCACGGGACCAAGCCGTGGATGCC
>JACCYK010000672.1 GCA_013696525.1 Chloroflexia bacterium | reverse complement strand
GGAGCACACCGATGCGCGATACAGCTTCCCGGCGTTTGATGTCCCGCCCGGCGGATCGGCGCCGTCTTCTCCAAGGCGCCGGCGCGGCGGGGATCGCCGCCGCCAGCTTGCCGATCATGGCGGCGGCGGCTCGCGCCGGCACCGTCACCCTGGTCCAGAGCACGCCAACCGTCGATATCTCCGGCACCAGCCTGAGCATCCTCCAGTGGCAGCATTTCGTGCCCCGGTTCGACGCCTGGATCGTCCCCTTCGCCCAGGAATGGGGCGAGGCGAACGACGTCAATGTCACGATTGATCTCGTCAATACGGCGGAGATCCCGCCGGCGATCGCGGCCGAGGTCGGCGCCCAGTCGGGCCACGACATCGTCGAGCACATCGCCTCGCTGCCGCAGTTCGAGAAGGCCATGATCGACATGACCGATCTGGTCGAGGAGGCCAGCCGCCGCCACGGCCCGCAGCTCGAGATGGCGATGCGGAACTCCTTCAACCCGACCACGAATACCTACTACGGCTTCACCCATGGCTACGCGGCCGACCCCGGCAACTATCGTCGCAGCCTGTGGGAAATGGCTGAGCTGCCGGACGGTCCCACGACGTACGACGAGCTGCTGGCCGGAGGTACCCAAATCCGCTCCGAGCAGGGGGTCCAGCTCGGGATCGGGATGTCGAACGAGATCGACTCCAAGATGGCGGCCCAAGCCCTGCTCTGGGCGTTCGGCGGCGCCATCCAAGATGAGAATGAGAACGTCGTCATCAACTCGCCGGAGAACGCCGAGGCGCTCGCCTATATGGCCGACCTCTTCGACGGGGCGATGACGGCCGAGGTCTTCGGTTGGAACGCCGCCTCGAACAATCAGCTGATGGTCGCCGGTCAGGCGTCCTACATCCTGAACTCGATCTCCGCCTACCGGACCGCCCAGGTCCAATTGCCGGACGTGGCGGAAGATATCTTCTTTACCCTGCCCCTGGTAGGACCAGCCGGCGAAGAACGAGCCCTGGCCCACGGCCACGCCGTCTTCACCGCCATGATCCCCAACTACTCGGAGAACATCGACACGGCGAAAGAGTTCCTCTTGCACCTGGTGGCCAACTACGACGCGGCCGCCTTCGAGAGCGAGCTGTACAACTTCCCAGCCTTCCCCGACACTGTGCCCGATTTGACGACCGACGGCGGCTTGCTCGACGAGGACCCGTTCGGCTCGGAGCCGATCGACAAGCTTTCAATCCTCAAGTCGGCGGTGGACTGGACGGTCAACCTGGGCTGGCCCGGTCCCGCCAATGCGGCGATCGGTGAGCTGTTCAACTTGCCGACGATCCCGAACATGATGGCCAGCGCCGCCCGCCGGGAACTGACACCGGAGGAAGCCCTGGCCGCGGCCGAGACCGAGATCGAAGCGATCTTCGAGACCTGGCGTGGCGAAGGGCTTGTCGGCGGCGGCTCGTAACGCCGCCGCGATATCTTGACGATTCACCCGAGATCGTCGGCGGCGGCGGACTGATTGAGCCTGTCGGTCAGTCGCCCCCGGCATCCGTCCTCCTTTTCACGATCGAGGTCTTGGTGATCTATGGCCGCGGTTGAAACACGGAACTTGACGAAGCAGTTCGATCAGGTGAAGGCGGTCGATGGCATCGATCTCGTCTGTGAGGATGGTGAGTTCTTGGTTCTGCTTGGACCGTCCGGGTGTGGCAAGACGACCCTGCTGCGGATGATCGGCGGCCTCGAGGCACCGACCGGCGGCGAGATCGTGATTGGCGGCCAGGACGTCACCAAGTTGCCGCCGCGGGCACGCAAGATCGCGATGGTGTTCCAGAGTTATGCCCTCTACCCGCACATGACGGTCTACAATAACATCGCTTTCCCGCTTAAGGCCCAAAAGATGGCCAAGCCGGAGCAGCAGGAACGGGTCACCTGGGCGGCAAGCATCCTCGGCATCGATCACTTGATGGACCGCAAACCGCGCCAGCTCTCCGGCGGCCAGCGGCAACGGGTCGCCCTGGCCCGCGCCCTGGTCCGCGAACCGAACGTCTTCCTCCTCGACGAGCCGTTGTCGAACCTCGATGCCCAGCGGCGGGCGTCGGCCCGAGATGAGCTCCAACAGTTCCAACGCCGGGTGGCCACGACGACGATTTACGTCACCCACGACCAGGTCGAGGCGATGGGCATGGGGGACAGGATCGCGGTGATGGATCAGGGCCGGATCCGCCAATTGGGCACGCCGGCCGACATCTATAACCAGCCGGCCGACGTCTTTGTCGCGACCTTCGTCGGCTCGCCGCCGATGAACCTGGTGCCCACGCCCGATGGGTCGTTGCTGCTCGGCTTCCGGCCGGAGCATTTTTTTCGGCACGAGGGACCGGCGGCGGATGGGCTGAAGACCTTCCCGTTTCACGTTCACCGCGAGGAATACCTCGGCGCCGAGCGGCTCTACTACGGCGAGATCGGCGAGACCAGGGTCGTCGCCCGCTTTCCCGTGACCGCGACGACCACCGCGCCACCGGGCGATACCTATCCCTTTGCCGTCCATGATCGCGATGTGCGCATGTTCGACGCCAAGACCGGCGAGCGGACTGACCTCGTGGCCGTCACATGAGCGCCCCGGCCGCTGTCCAGCCCGCCGCCCGACCATCCGTTCCTCGCTACTGGATGGACCGGGAGGGCATCCTTGGTCCGGTGATGCTGTTGCCAGTCGTGGTGTACATTGTCGCCTTGGTCGGGTTTCCCCTGGTGCTGGCGCTCATCTACTCCTTCAGCGACGTGACGGTCGGCGATCAGACGATCAACTGGGTGGGGTTCGAGACCTTCTCCCAGGCGATGGCGAATCCGACCTTTCGGCTCGCCCTCCGGAATACCCTGCTCTTCACGTTAATCTCGCAGATCGTCGTCCTGGTTCTCGGCAACATTCTGGCCCTGGTCCTCTCCGCCGATTTCCCGGGGAAGCGGCTGGTCCGCTTTCTGATCCTGCTGCCATGGACCACCCCGATCGCCCTCGGCGTGATCGGCTGGCTCTGGTTGTTGGATGGCCTCTACAGCCCGATCGATGCCCTGCTCCGGATGATTGGCTTGCTCGGTCCGGACACCCTGTTCGGACCGGGACGCAACATGCTCTGGCTGGCCCAGCCCGATACCGCGCAGATCTCGGTCGTCCTCGTCCATGTCTGGCGCACCCTGCCGCTGGCGACCGTCATCCTGCTGGCGGGTCTGACCGCGATTCCCCAGGATCTCCGGGACGCGGCGAATGTCGATGGCGCCGGGTTCTTCCGGCAGCTCGTCTACATCCGGATCCCGCTCTTGTTGCCGATCATGGCGGTTGCCGTGCTGTACGGCATCGTCTTCACCTTTACCGATATGACGGTGGTCTATCTCTTAACCAGGGGCGGTCCGCCCGTCGATAGCACCCAGGTGCTGGCGAGTTGGGCCTATTTCAAGGGGATCGAGGGCGGCAACCTCGCCGAAGGCGCGGCCACCGCCGTCTTCCTGTTCCCGGCCCTGGCCGGCGTCGCCGCCCTGATGTTGCGAATGGCCCGCCGGGCGGAGACCAACTGAGATGGAAGGACAACGATCCCTGGGCGCCTGGGCCGCGATCTATGCCACGGCTGGCTTCTTCGTCCTCTTCGCCGCCTTGCCCTTCGCCTGGATGATTCTCACCATCTTCAAGCAGGATAGCGATCTCTACGTCGCTGCCAACAACCCGTTTGTGTACAACCTGCCGCCAACGACGGATCACCTCGGCTATCTCTTCTCCGATACCCTCTACCTGACGTTCGTTCGCAATACGTTGATCGTCGCGATCCTCGTGGTCATCATCACGGTCATCGCCTCGGTGCCGGCGGCGTACAGTCTGACCAGGTTGGCGGGACGCTGGGGGGAAGGGTTGGGGATCGGCATCTTCCTGGTCTACCTGGTGCCACCCACCCTGCTCTTCATTCCGCTCTCCCGCGTCGTCTCCGACCTCGGCTTGAAGAACACGATCTGGTCGATGGTGTTGGTCTATCCCTCCTTCACCATTCCCTTCTGTACCTGGTTGCTGATGGGGTTCCTGAAATCGGTGCCGTGGGACATCGAGGAGCAGGCGATGATCGACGGCTACAGCCGGTTGGGAGCGATCGTCCGGACCGTCCTGCCAATATCCGTCCCCGGCATCCTCACCGTGGTCGTCTTCTCGTTTGCGCTGACCCTGCATGAGTTTGTGTACGCGCTGGCGTTCGTCTCCTCTTCCCAATCGAAAACTCTCAGCACCGGCGTCACCACCGAGCTGATCCGGGGGGATGTCTTCTTTTGGCAATCTTTGATGGCCGCCGCCGCGATCGTGGCCCTGCCAGTCGCCCTCCTTTACAACTTCTTCCTTGATCGCTTCATCGCCGGCTTCACGCTCGGCGCGGTCAAGGGCTAGCGAGACGATACCGCTCGCCTTGGTTGATCGATTCCTGAACCGCGCCTTCCTGCACCAACCGGTGTCAGCGCCGTAGAATTGGCGGCGCCGGCTTCGTCACCGGTGTGAGGAATCAGCCTTGGTCAGCGTGTTGCCGGCGCCCACCTTCTTCCCGGACCCGCCAGGGCACGAGCCGGCGCCGATGGCGCTTGGCGCCGTCGCCGGCGTCTACATCCATGTCCCGTTCTGCGCCCACATCTGCCCGTACTGCGATTTCAACACTTACGCCGGCCAAAACAGCTTGATTCCTCGCTATGTCGATGCCATCGCCCGCGAGATCGATGAGCTGGCGCCGTCGTTTGCCGGCCGCCGGGTGGAAACAATCTTTTTCGGCGGCGGCACCCCCTCGCTCCTACCGGCCGCGAGCATCGCCCGGCTCGTCCAAGCGTGCCGCGCGGCCTTCGTGGTTGATGCCGCGGCCGAGGTGAGCTTGGAGGCCAATCCCAACGGCGTTGATGAACACTATTTCGCCGTTCTGCGGGCCGCCGGCGTCAACCGGCTGAGCATTGGGGCACAGACCCTTAGCCGGCGTGGGTTGCGCGCGTTGGGCCGCTTGCACGAGGCTGGAGACATCCTCGCCGCGGTGCGAGCGGCCCGCTCGGCTGGCTTCGACAACGTCAGCCTCGACTTCATCTTCGGTTGGCCAGGGCAGGCGGTCGATGCCTTGCGTCACGACCTGGAGACCATCCTCGCCTTGCCCGTGGACCGGTCGGTGGACCACCTCTCACTCTATTCGCTGATCGTCGAGCCGGGCACGCCGCTTGCCGACGCCGTGGCCCGCGACATCGTCCACGTCGCGGACGATGACCTCGGCGCCGATCTCTACGAGCAAGCAATGGCGACGCTCAGTGGCGCCGGGTTTCAGCACTACGAGGTCGCCAACTGGGCGCGCGATCGCGATCGCCAGTCTCGCCACAACCGGATCTACTGGCGGAACGGCGAGTACGCGGGCCTCGGCGCCGGGGCGCACGGCCGCCTTGGCGCCAGGCGGACGCTGAACCATCTCCTGCCCGCGACCTACTGCGCCAGCATCGAAGCGGGCCGCGGCGCGGTGTCGAACGTCGAGCAGATTACGGCCGCCATGGCGATCGGCGAAACCATGATGCTCGGCCTGCGCCTGCTCGAGGACGGCGTCGGCGCTGACGCCTTTCAGGCGCGGCATGATGTCTCGCTCGACCGTCTCTACGGGCCGCTGCTGGCGCGGTTGACGGACAACGGTCTGATCGAGCGCGGGCCGGAGGCAATCCGCCTCACGAAGCCGGGACTGATGCTGGCAAACGATGTCTGCGCTGAATTCCTAATCGATGAAATGGTGCTCAACGACCGATGATCGTCGTCCCATCCGACCAGGCAGATATCCCAATCGGCGATCGCGATCTGATGGTCGACCCGTCAGCCTACCGCGCGGCGGTGGCGCGGCTGGACTCGTTGATCGACCTCAGCGGCCCACCGGACCAATCGTTGCCGGCGATTTGGGGGCGGGCTGCCGGAAAGCTGGACCGGGCTCGAGCTTTCTTGGCCTATTTGGGCAACCCGCAAGACCGGTATCCCATCGTTCACGTTACCGGCACCTCGGGCAAGGGCTCGACGTGCGTCGCCATCGCCAGTGTGCTCAGCCAGGCCGGATACAGGACCGGGCTCGCCACCTCGCCCTACCTGCAGGTGGCCACGGAGAAGCTGCAAATCGATGGCCGGCTCATTGGAGCGCAAGCCTTCGCCGACCTGGTCGACCGTGTCCTCGATGCCGCGGGTTCCTGGCGGCGGCGGGCCGGGCTGGAGCGTCCGCTTTCCTACGGCGAGGTTTGGGTGGCGCTGATGGCGCTGTGGTTCGCCGAGCGCCAGGTGGATATCGCCGTGATCGAGGTTGGGGCCGGCGGCCGGTTCGATGTCACCAACCTGGTTCGACCGGTGGTCGCCGTCGTCACCTCGGTTGGGCTCGACCACACGGCAACGCTCGGTCCGACGATTGCGCGGATCGCCTGGCACAAGGCCGGCATCTTCAAGGCCGGGGCGACCGCGGTGACCGCCGTCAGCGATCCCGTTGCGCTCGGGGTGCTGGCGGCGGAGGCAACGGCGCTCGGCATCGACCTGATCCGAATCGATGCGGACAGGTCAGTCGTTGTCCACGAGAGTGGTCCCGATGGCACGGGCTGGAGTTTGCGCGATCGCGCCGCGGATGTTGACGCGCCGGTCTTTCACTCACGCGTCGCCGGTCGCCATTACGCGATTAATGGCGCGGTGGCCGTGACCGTGCTCGATGTGCTGCGCGGACTCGGGTATCGCATCACCGAGCAGGATCTCCACGACGGTCTGGCCGCCGCGCGGTTGCCCGGCCGCGGCGAGCGGATGCCCGCCTCTGATCCCGTCGTGCTCATCGACGCGGCCCACAATCCGGACAAGGTGCGGGCGCTTGTCGCGAGCCTTCCCGACGTGCTGCCGGAACCGCTCCAGGAACCACCCGTGCTGCTCACCGGAGCGGTGGTTGGTAAGGATTTGGCAACCATGATGGCGTCGCTGTCGCCGGTGGTTTCGGCGGTGGTGACGACCTCGGTTGAGATCACCGGCAAGGCGCCCTTCGACGCGGCATCGCTGGCGAAGGTCGTCGCCGAAACTGGTTTCGCGGGCCCGGTTCTCGCTTGTGCGGATACTGATGCGGCACTGGACATCGCGATGCGATGGGCGGCCGCGCGAGGAACCGCGGTCTTAGCGACGGGCTCGCTCTACCTGGCGGGCGCCGTCCGCGGCCGGTGGTATCCCGCCGCCGAAATTGTGCGACAACAGACACCGTGGCCGGAGCAAGGATCGAGCTCAGGCGATTCAGTAGTCAGCTGAGGGGTCGGTGTCCTGCAGACGGCGGTGGGCCAGCATGCCGACGACGAACGCGGCCAATCCACCGATCATCAGGATCACGCTCAACTGGATCAGGTCATCCATTGGTTGGAGGGTGGAGGTAGCCATGCCGACGAGTGTCAAGCCAACCGCCGCGGCCACACTTCCCAGCGCAACCAGCCACCGCGCGATCTCAATCCCCATGCTTCCCTCCTCCTGTTGTCGCCGCTGGTCCGCTCGGCCATGCGCCAGCCCTGAGCCGCTAAGGTACTGGAAATGACCCATGGCGTCGAGCGGGCGATGGAGCGCGGATGCCGAACCGCCCGCAGTGGCGATCGATTCGGCTCGGTGCTCGCTATGGAACCGGGGTGGCGACCGGAACGCCTCCGGCTTCGGCCACGATCTCGGTCAGCAGTCGTTCGAGCGTCGCCTGCTCGTCGCCGTATGCAGCCCAGTCGCCCCGTTCCAACGCCTCCTGCGCTCGTTCGTAGCTGTCCAGAGCTTGCCGTGCTAGGGACGACGACACGTCGGGCGGGTCATCGACTGGCGCGGTGGTTGGCAAGACCCGGCTATCTCGTTCCAGTTGCTCGTTGTCGCCGACGATCGCGCCAAGCGCCTCGGCCAGCGTCGGCCACATCTCGACTTGCTCGTTTGTCGCCACGATCACGTACTTCAGCTCGGTCGGCGCCCCTTGTCCCGCCGTCGCCTGGAGGTAGAGTGGCTGCACGTAGAGGATGGTCTCCTCGATCGGGATCACCAACAGGTTGCCGCGAATCACGCGGGTGCCGGATTGGCCGAGGAGCGTGGTTTGGGCCGAGATAAACGGGTCTTGGCTGATAAGTGACTCGATCTGCTGGGGACCATAGACCGTGGACTGTCTCGGGAACCGGTAGACCGTTAGCCGCGTTACTCCTCGCATATCGGTGTGCCCAGCCATCCAGGCGGTCATGTTCTGTCGTTGGTTCGGCGTGAAGGCGCGGACCAGCCCGAATCCCGACTCCGCCTGCCCGGGAAGCGGCAGGGTCATATAGTAGGCCTCCATCCGCGAGATCACGCCCTCGCCGGTATCGGAGTCCTCGACGACCTCGGCCGCGATCTCCCAGCGGTCTTCTCCGTTATAGAAGTCCACGGGGTCGGTGACATGGTAGCTGGAATAAATCTCGGACTGGGCATTGAAGATGAGTTCAGGGTAGCGGAAGTGGAATGAGATCGCGGGCGGGGCCTCGGCGATCGGCGTGAAGAGGTCGCCAAAAATCCTGCCGTAGGCGTCGGCGATGGGGTCCGGCTCACCGGTCCGGTAGAACGTGGTGGTGCCGCTATAGGCATCGATCGTCACTTTGACCGTGTGCCGGATGTAGTTGATGTCGCCATCCGGGGTAGCGCCGGGAAACCGATCGCTCGTGGTGTAGGCATCGATCACCCAAACGAGCCGGCCGTCGGCGATGACCAGATAGGGGTCGGGGTCGAACGTCAGGAACGGGGCGATCGCCTCGGCCCGCTCCGAAATGGAGCGACGGATCAGGATCCGCGAGTCTTCGGTCAGCTCACTGCTGAGGAAGACGCGGCGGTCGCCAAGATAGGTGGCCATGATCGCGCGGCGGAGGATGTTGTCCACCTTGATCGACCCGGCGGCAACGCCTTCGTACGGGGTGCCGGGGGTCTCACCGGCGATACCGTTTATTTCTTGGACCGCGGAGTTCACCGCCACCCATGGTTGATCGAGCTCGCCGAAGTAGATTTCCGGACGGTTGATGGCGAGCGGGCCCGTATCATCCGGGGGAATGCCGCCGGCGGCAAAGATCGGCAACCCGGATACGGTGGCCTCGCTGACCGGGCTGACGACCGCGCCGTACCCATGCGTGTACACGAAGTGCTGGTTCGGCCACGTCTGCGCGTTGTCCGGCAGGCCGTCGAAGTTGAGCTCACGAGCGGACAGCATGACCTGGCGAACATTGCCGTCGATCTCGTACCGGTCGACATCGACATCATGAAAGGAGTAGTAGGGGACAAAGCCGCGAAGTTGCTGAAAGCTGGCGCGAATGATCCGGTAGTCCCAGAGCCTGATGTTGTCGAACGACTCCGACTCGGGCGTGAGTTCCGAAGCCGGCGGCGTGCCTTGGCCGCTCAGGTCTTGCAGCTCCAGCTCCTGTAGCCCGTACGCCGCCCGGGTGAGGGCAATGTTGTTCGTGATGTAGGTTTGCTCGCGCGAGAGCTGGCTCGGCTCGACCACGGTCTGCTGGACGATCGGGGGCAAGACAATGCCGATCGCGACCGCGATCAACCAGAGCGCCGCCGCCGCGACGAGAAGCCGCAGCCGACGGACGAAAGAGTTTAAGATGAGGAAGAGTGCCGCCGCGATCGAAATGATGACCAGCGCGTAGTTGATCCATCGCGTGATGTTCGCGTCGGTGAAGCCCACGCCGTAAGTGAAGCCGCGGGTCGAGTATTGAAGCTCGAAGTTGGCGATCAAGTAGCTCAGGCCGAAGAGGAGGACGATGCCGCCAATGAGGCCGAGGACATGGGTTCGCATCCGGAGCGGCGGGTTGCGGGGATCGAGCCCGTCAACCCCAAACCCGATGATGTAGACGATGAGCGTCACGATCGTCGTCAGAAAGAGCACGTTCAGGGCTGAATCCTGGACAATCGAAAGCACGGGGAGGGCGAAGACATAGAAGCCGGCGTCGCGGCCGAAGATCGGGTCGACGATATTGAAGTCGCCGCCGCCGGAGAACAGGAGCCAGGTGACCCATTGACTCGAGGCGGCGAGGCCGGCCACGAAGAAGACGACCAGGCTCAAGATCCAGAGCGGGATGCGCAGGAATCGGCTCGGCCGGGAACCGGGCGCCGCGCTTCCGGCACCGTAGCTCCGGCGTAAGGCAAGCATCCAGTTGAGTGTGAAAAACGCGGCCGCCACCACCCCGCCGATCATGAACGCGAGTCCTTGCGCCAGGTAGCGAGTGGTTAGGACCGAGCTATACCCGGCGCTCTCGTACCACCACCAATTGACCCAGAACGTTGATGTCAGAATCAGACCGATGAAGAGGACGATGAAGATGAGGGCGGTCACGAGCATCCGCATCGTGGCGGCGGAGGGTCGCCAACTTCGTCTCGGTGGGGCCGATCCCGGCCGGGGGCCGGCCGATGAACGTCCGAGGCCGGTCAGGTTTTGAATGAATTGCACGGCTGCTCCGTCGTTGCATGGTCACGCTCAACGTGTTCGGAAACCGAGTACCTTGCCGGTATCGTGTTCGAGTAGAGTTTACTCGGTTGCTAGGGTCGGCGAAGATTCACGCGAATCCGCCATGGTTTTTGAAGGACGGTCCTGGTTGAAGGGGAAGCTCGGTGATCGTGGTTCGTAGCCTCGGGAGCGGCAGCTCGGGAAATGCGATCGTGGTTGACGCCGGCGCGGCGGCGATCATGGTCGACTGCGGCGTCAATCCGCGGGCGTTGGGACAGGGCCTGCGGGCGATGGGACGGCGGCTCACCGACCTCTCCGCGGTGCTGCTGACCCATGAGCACACCGATCATGTGCGATCGCTGTCGCACGTTGTGGCGAACAACGTGCCGATCGTCGCGACGCGGGGCACCGCCAGGGCGACGATGCTACCGCTGGCCGCCTGGAAGCCAATCCGCAACCTGGCGCCGGTAACCATTGACGGGATCGAGGTGACGTCACTCTCCGTCTCGCACGATGCCGCTGAGCCGTGCGGCTATCACCTCCGTCATCAGGGCAGCGCGGTGACCATCCTGACCGATCTCGGCGTCGGCCACGAGTCTCTACACTCCTATCTCGCTGGCTCGGACTTGATCGTGCTCGAAGCGAACCACGATGTCGCCATGCTTCAGGGCGGACCCTACCCGGCACATCTCAAGCGACGCGTGTCGTCGCGCCAGGGTCATCTGTCGAACGCCGATTGTGGAGCCATGTTGACCGATGCGCTGCCCCGTGACGGGCGTGCGCGGACGATCTGGCTGGCGCATCTCTCTACCACGAATAACCGACCCGGACTGGCCGAGGCGGCCGTCTCGACCGCGCTCCAGGCCGCCGGCTTGGTGCTGCCGGTGCTCGCGCTGCCGAGGTACGACCACCATGTTGCATGGAGCTCGGTTGGCTGCTCGACGCCCCCCGCGGCACAGCTCGGATTCAATTTTGAGGCGGTCCTCAAACCGGGCGAGCGCGGTCTATCATTCGGGGAACGGAAGAGCGGGACGGACTGAAGAACCCGGGTCGACGAGCTTGAAGCGCCCCGCCGTAGCATTCGATTGGGAGACACCCCGTGAACATCCTGTTCGTGTTGCACGACCGCCTCGCGGTGTCGATGGTCCTGTTCATGGGCGTCGCTGGCGTCTGGGGGTTGATCGCCTACGCCCGCGGGGGACGGCTTGGCGGCAGCCTGGCCGGGACGTTCGTGATCGGACAGATGCTTGTCACCCTGCAGGTGTTGGCAGGCGTGGTGCTGGCGGTGGCTGGGGCACGGCCGGCTGGCATGGTTCATTATCTCTACGGCGTTACCGCCGTCCTTGTATTGCCGTTTGCCTGGAGCTTCCTCCGTGAACGCGACCAACGTCAAGCCCTCCTGGTCTACAGCCTGATCGCTCTCTTTGTCGCCGGGCTGGCGATCCGCGGGATCACGACGGCCTAAGGGCTACGGCTTCATCGTAGTAGGGCGATGGCATGCGCACCGGGTCGCCGTCATCCCGCTACCGGGGGCGCGGGGAAGATTGACTATCAGGAACAGTGCCGCTGGAGCAGCCGCGGCGCGAGCCAAGAAGATGAATGAATCCTGATATTCGAGGCACTTGGGCGGTTCGTGATACTTGGAATAGGGAAGCATCGTGAATACGTTTACCTATCGACTGAATGTACATGGCAGATATTGAGACAGGACTGTACGTTATCCGCATTTGGTCCGAAGTGAGGGAAGGCATTCCAACGGTAGAAGGTAAAGGATAACCGACTTGCTGGCACAGTCAGATTTCGTTTCCCCCGAACGTTCGTGGGTTTATTGACAGCGCCAGCGGATGAGCGTACAATCTGGCCGTACAGGTCCTCAGGCGAGCAGCGGTTGGCTGACGCTGACACGGTAGAAGGGGGCGATCGTGGAGGCGGAGCAGCCAGACTATCAGGATGTGGTAGACCAAGCCCTGCAGTTGGTTTACAGCCACCACCACCGGCTGATCTTCCAACTCCATCCGGCCGCGTTCTCAGCCTTAGCCCTTGACCAGCTCCGGCAGGGTCCGCTAGGCAAGGATCTCTTCCGATTGGCATCACTGGCGCGGGGTGAAACACGAGAGCCGAAAGAGCGGGTCTTGGAGGCGATCGAATCGGTCGTGCAACTCCTGTTCTGGCCGGCCGGGGCGGATGATTACTCGGTCCCTCGCTCGTTTTGGGACACTGACCTGGGACGCATGCTGGCGCTGGCCAAGTATCGGGCTTACGAGCCGGCGGAGCTCGTCAGCATCGGCAACGCGGCGCAGCAGCTCGGCGTGACCCGGCCCACGATCTATCGCTGGATGGATGACCGGACGCTCAATTACGTGCGCGACGACATGAGCGGCCGAACTTTCGTCGTCCGCCGCGACATCGACAATCTCAAGCAAGTCGCCGCCGAGTTTTCCGCCCAGGAGTGATATGGACTACGAGGCAACAGTAGCTCAACTGACCCTTGTAGTCCGCGAAGCGAAGACGCCCAGTTGGGTCAATGGGCTCCGCTCTGGGAGCATCACGAGGACTCGCGGGTAACGAGCGCGGCCGGTGCGTCGTGATCCCGCTCAGCACCTGACTCGGCGGGTGTTGATGCGCTGGGATCGTCTCCAAGAGCCTGTCCCCCACGCATGTAATGGCGGGGAACCCTGGGACTGATCCCCGACACCACCTCATAGGAGATAGTCCCCAAGAGCTCGGCCAATTGGTCCGCCGATGGCGCCCGCGATCCGGGTGCGCCACCGAACACGACGACGTCGTCACCGATGTTCACCGGGGATTCGATCGGGAGACGGACGACGGTCTGATCCATCGAGACCCGTCCGGCCACCTCGGCCCGCTGGCCGGCAACCATCATCCAGCCCCGGTTTGAGAGGCCGCGACGGTATCCGTCCGCATATCCGATCGGGACCAGGACGGCCTGCTCGGCTGATCGCGTCCGATAAGCGCCGCCGTAGCCAACGATTGAACCTGGACCAAGCGCGTGGACTCTGCCGACCGTGCTGCGCACGGTCATCACCGGCCGTACACCAGCCGGCAGCGGGATCGTGGGGGATGGCCGTAGTCCGTACAGTGCAATACCGATCCGGACGAGATCGGCGTGATGCGATGTCCCACGCAGCGTTGCCGCGCTGTTGGCGAGGTGTCGCCGTTCCGGCACGATTCCCTCGTCCGCCAGGGCGCCGAGACAGCGCCGAAAGAGCTCCGCTTGCTGATCGGTAAAACGCTCGTCCGGGTCGTCAACCGAGGCAAAATGTGTCATCAGTCCGGCCAGCCGGAGACCCGGCGTTGCCGCAACCTGGCGAGCGAGCGCGGCCGCCAGCTCAGGATCGGCGCCGTATCGGTGCATGCCGGTGTCCACTTTGATGTGGACACCCACGGTGCCGGTGGCGCAACGCGAAGCGTCGGTGAGTGCCGCGAGCAGTTCTGGCGTGGCAACGGTGAGATCGAGCCGGGCTTGCAGCGCGAGCTCCGCTTCGGCTGGTGATATCGGGCTGAGCACCAGCACCGGAGCCGCGATACCGCCAGCGCGTAATTGCATTCCCTCGCCGACGGTGGCGACGCCCAGCCAGGAAGCGCCGGCCGCGAGCGCGGTCTCGGCAACCATCCGCGCGCCGTGACCGTAGGCGTTGGCTTTCACGACCGCCATGAGCTCGGTGCCTGGCGCCAGCTCGCCTCGCAACAGCTCGACGTTGCGTTGCAGGGCATCGAGGTCGATTTCGGCCCGGGTTGCGCGTTGGTCAGGTGCTGCAACGGGATGGTTGGGGCTGGTGCCGCCGCCGATCACGGTCTGGGTGAAAGCCCTGGTGCCGGACCCGGCGCCGCTTCCAGCTTCGCGATCATCCGGACGAGATCGGCCCGGGAAACGATGCCGATCAGCTCCAGCGCTTCGTTCACTACGGGCACCGGATTCACGTTCTCCTGGATCATCAGTGTCGCCAACTCGGTCAGCGTGGCGGTGGGCAGGATGTTGTAGACCGGTGAGGACATCAGATCCTCGGCCGTTGTCGCCAGGGCATGTCGCAGCTCGTCATCGAACGATCGGCCCGCGTCAACCTCGATCACGGCATCGAAGAAAGAGAAGAAGGACGGGACCGTGATTTCGGCATCGCGTTCGACCAGATCACCCTCGGTCACGATGCCGATAATTTCGCCGTCGGCGACGACCGGCACCCCGGGGATTCGATGCTCGACCAGCAACCTGGAAATGGTGGCGATACTGTCGGCGGGCGTCACGACCGGTACATCAGTGGACATAATGTCGGATACCCGATACGTCCGGTCTCGCTCAATCACGATCATTCTCCTTCCCTCGCTCAAGCCCGGCGAGCTCCGCCGCGATCGCGAGTGGGAGATCGCTGGCGACGAGGCCCAAGGTCCCGGTCCGTTCCTCGACCCGGCGGGCGGCCCGGGCGCCGGCATACACGGCCAGCGCCGCCGCCGCCATCGGCTCGACACCCTGGGCCAGGAAGGCGCCGATGGTCCCGGCCAGCACGTCGCCGGTGCCGGCGGTGGCGAGCGAGGGGGGCACGTCCTCCGCCACCAGCGTCACCGTGCCGTCGGTGACAATCGTGTGACCACATTTGAGGACGACGATCTGCCGCCACCGGCTGGCGGCGTCGCGGGCGGCCGCGGCTGGATCGGCAGCAATCACGTCAACCGGGAGCCCGCTCAGTCGTTCGAGCTCACCGGCGTGCGGCGTCAGCACGGCCTGCCCTGGTGCCAGGCGCTGCCACCACTCGCCCTGTTGGCCAAGCCAGTTCAGCCCGTCCGCGTCGATGACCACCGGTTTGGCGCTGGCCGCCAGCAGACCGGCATCTTCCCCGTTCGACGAAACATTGGCGGCACTGGTGCCGAATCCGATCTCATCGCGAACGGTTCGCGTGCCAAAGAGAGCGGCCAGCAAGAGGCCGGCGGCGGTGTCCTCGCCGAGGCCGGGGCCGACCACGATCGCGGCCGCCTTCTCGAGTTTCGCCTCGATCAGCTCGGCGGCGCGACGGCCGCTGGCGCTGGAGTCACCATCCGGGAGCGGAATGATGACGGCCTCCGGGACGTGGATGTTCAGGGCCAAGGAAAGAGAACGGGAAATGGCAGTCATCACAATGCCCGCGCCAGCCCGGCTAGCGGCCATCGTGGTCAAGATCGCGGCGCCGGCGTATCCCGGGGAGCCAGCCACAACGACGAGGCCGCCGACACCCCATTTGTGGGCTCCCGGCGAGCGCCGCGGCAGCGCGGCAAAAGCGGCGGCGTGGTCGATGGTGCGCTCGTTGGCACCAAGCGTCGGTCGTTGCCAGGAGGCCGGTTCGGTCAAGAGATCGCTCCTTGTCGTCGGGAAATCAACTCGTTCCGCCAGGGCGCCGGGGCTCCCGGAGCGCAACCACAAACGCCATTGCCTCCGTCCGTGAATGGGTGAGGGAGACATCAAACGCGATCAAGCCCAGGCGAGCGGCGCGGGCGGCGGCGTTGCCATGGAGGACGAGGATCGGCTTGCCGCGCCGGTTCGAAATGATCTCCATTTCGCGCCAGTACACGCCGCGGATGCCGGTCCCCAGGGCTTTCGAGGTGGCTTCCTTGGCGGCGAACCGGGCCGCTAGCTCCGGCACCCGGGAGCCGTACCAGGCTCGTTCACGCTCCGTGTAGACCTTGCGCAGAAACCGCTCGCCGAAGTCGTCCAGGGCTCGTTGAATGCGGGTAATCTCGATGATGTCGATCCCGGCCGCGATCAGTCCCGCTCGTTCAGGATCAAGCTCCGGTTCGTAACGGAGCCCGTCCGTATTACTGGCTCCCCCGGCGTCGTTACTCATCAGCGGATTGTAGACCGGGCGGCGCCATGCTGGCGACCGGGCGATAGCGAGCGTGGAAGGCGGCTTCGGCCTGGCGGAACGTCCCCGCCTCAATTGCGGCGCGCATGGTCTCCATCTGCCGGACCAGGAATCGGATGTTATGCACCGAAGCCAGCCGCAACCCAAGCAGTTCGCCGGCGCGAAACAGGTGGTGGAGGTAGGCCGCGGTAAACCGCTGGCACGTCGCGCAATCGCACCCCGCATCGATCGGCGCATGGAGCTCACGGAACCGCGCGTTCCGAATGTTGATGCGGCCGTTCGGCGTAAACAGCGCCGCATTGCGAGCCAACCGGGTCGGCAACACGCAATCGAAGAGATCAACCCCGTGGCCGACGCCGGCCCAGAGATCTTCGGGCGAGCCGACCCCCATCAGGTATCGTGGTTTCGTCCGTGGCAGCGCCGGCACCGCGGCTGCCAACATCTCCTCCATGACCGGTTTTGGCTCGCCCACGCTGAGGCCGCCGATGGCGCAGCCGGTCACGTCCGCTTCGCCCAGCATGGCGGCGCTTTCGCGGCGAAGGTCCAGCTCCATGCCGCCCTGGCAGATCCCGAACAGGGCCGAGCCGTGAGCTGCTCCATCCCGATCGCGAAAGGACGCGATGCAGCGGTTGAGCCAGCGTTCCGTCCGCGCGGTGGAGGCGGCGACCGCGGATCGCGCCGCCGGCAGCCCGACGAAGTGGTCAAGCGCCATGACGATATCGGAGCCAAAGCCAAGCTGAAGCTCGACTGCCCGCTCCGGCGAGAGGGAGTGGGTTGATCCGTCAATATGGGACCGGAAGGCGACGCCATCCTCGGTGACCTTCGATTGATGCGCCAGGCTGAAGGCTTGAAAGCCGCCGCTGTCGGTCAGAATCGGTCCCGGCCAGCCCATGAACGTATGAAGGCCGCCGGCGCGGTGGATCGTGTCCAACCCTGGTTGGAGCATCAGGTGGTACGTGTTGCCGAGCAGGATCTGGCAACCGGTGGCGAGTATCTCATCCGGGTGGAGGGTGCGGACCGTGGCCCGGGTACCGACCGGCATGAAGGCGGGAGTCTCGATCGGGCCGGATCGGGTGGTCAGCGTGCCGCGGCGGGCGGCCGATCGCGGATCCTCGGCGTGTACGGCAAACGAGACGGCGGTCGCCGCTGGTGGCGACACTGCTGCTACGACCATTTCGCACCGAATCCAGCCGTCAAGGTGGGGTGGGTCGAGCCAGTCAACTTAGCTGCGACGGCCATATCCAGCCGCGGCCCGGCGCTGCCGCATGCGAGCGACAGCGGGATCGATGTCAGCTTCGCTGACCGCCCGCTCGGCAACGGCGGCGTACCCGTTCTTCGCGGCGGGAACGTCGTCATCCAGGAACGAGACATCGGCCAGGGGATCGGCCTTGGTCGCAACCGGCAGGTCCTTGATCGCGATTGCCTTCGTTCCGGCGATCCTCGGTTTGCCGGCGGTGCCGTTCGTCTTGGCGGCGAGCTGTGACCCGGGGATGGCGCCGGGGGTCTTGGCGCCGATTGCTCGTGCCGTGCCAGTCTTTGGGCTGATTGCTTTGGTGCCGGTGGCTTTCGTGCCACTGGCTTTCGACCCAGCCCGCGCCGCGCTGGACAGGTCCTGCTTTACACTCTTGGAGACGCCGGCAACCTCTTTGCTCATGCTGCCGAACTCGCGCTGGACCGACTTCTTGACATCGTCGATCTCGGACATCGCGCCTTCGAATTCGCTCGTGAGATCGGCGCTCATGCGCCGGAAATCGCGAACCCACTTGCCAAGCTGGCTCGCCATCTCGGGCAATCGTCCCGGCCCAAAGATGAGCAGTGCGGCGACGCCGATAATCACCATTTCCTGATACCCGATACCAAACATGCGTGGAATCCTCGACAGGAGTAGCGAGTCCGGCTATCAACGATCCCGTCTCGTGGCAGAATCGATGGGGAGTATAGCATTGCTGCCCGGCGGAAGCGTATGGGAGAGCTCGTGACGACAAAAATCGTGGTTGGCTTGGGCAACCCGGGCCGCGAGTACGCGGCAACGCGACACAATCTCGGTTTCATGGTGGTCGAGGAGCTGGCACGGCGATTGAGCGCGACAACGGCCCGTTCACGATTCCGTTCCGAGCTTGCCGAGGCGAACCTGAATGGCGCAAGAGTCGTCCTCGTCAAGCCGCAAACGTATATGAACTTGAGTGGTCATGCCGTGCGGGAGGTCGCGCACTGGTATCGCGTCGCCGCCGGTGATGTGCTCATCGTGTTGGACGACCTCGACCTGCCGTTCGCGACACAGCGACTGAGAGGAAGCGGCAGCGCCGGGGGACACAACGGGCTCAGCTCCGTGATCGAACAACTGGGCACCGTCGAGGTGCCGAGGTTGCGCATTGGAATTGGTCGGAGCGCGGCAATCACGCGGACGCAGGTGCTGTCCCGCTTCACGGCGGAGGAAGCGCCGGCACTACCAGCGATCGTCGAGCGATCGGCGGATTGCTGCCTGTTCTGGCTGGAGGAGGGGATCACCACGGCGATGAACCTGTGTAATCAGAAGCCGCCGGCGGAGCCGACGCCTTCGCCCGAGAAGAAACCGAGCCTTGAATGAGCCAACTCCTCGAACGGCAGCCCTCTCACTGGCCGGCAGAGCGTCATCAGACATGGCGCTTGTCGAGCGTCGTGGCGGAGCGAGGCGGTAGAATCAACGTGGAAATCAATGGTTGAGCGCCAGCGGCATATCGTCGTCCATGGAGATACAGGGTCGAATGCCATCGCAACAAGATGATCCACCCGTTAGTGAAGCCGAGATCAAGCAAGAGAACGATGACGGCATCGACTCGGTCTTGGTGGTTGGGGCGGGGACGATGGGGAGCGGCATCGCCCAGGTCGTGGCGGAAGCTGGCCTTCGCGTCGCCTGGTACGACACGTCGGCCACGGCGGTGGAAACCGGCCTCGGCCGGATCGAGGCGGCTTGGCGCCGCGGGATCGAGAAGGGGCGGCGATCCGAGGCCGAGGTGGCCGCCTTTCGCCCACGCATCGTTCCGGCCGTCGATGTCGCGGTCGCTGCCGCGACGGCTGACCTGGTGATCGAGGCCATCGTGGAAGAACGACCGGTCAAGCGTTCGCTGTTTGGAATGTTGTCGGAGTCGGCGCCGGCCCGGGCGATCTTGGCCTCGAACACATCCTCCCTGTCCATCACCGAGATTGCCGGAGCGACGGAGCGCCCGGGCCAGGTCATCGGCCTGCACTTCTTCAATCCCGTGCCGGTCCTGCCCCTGGTCGAGATCGTGCGCGGGCTGCGAACCAGCGATGACACGGTGGAGCGATCGGTCGCGCTTTGCCTTCGGCTTGGCAAGACGCCGGTCGTGGTCAACGACGCGCCGGGATTCGTCTCGAACCGAATCCTGATGCCAATGATCAATGAGGCGATCGTTACCCTGAGCGACGGCGTGGCGACTCGAGAGGCGATTGACGACGTAATGAAGCTCGGGATGGCGCACCCGATCGGTCCGCTGGCGTTGGCGGACCTGATTGGGCTTGATGTGTGTCTCCACATCCTAGACACGCTTCAGAATGACTTCGGTGATGACAAGTACCGACCGGCGCCATTGCTGCGGCGCATGGTCGCCGCCGGTCTGCTGGGCCGGAAGTCGGGCGAAGGATTCTATCGCTACGACCGCGAGCGCTGATTGGTCGGCGGACCAGGGAACGGGAACAGCGAATGTCAGACACGGCGGGTCTGGCCCCGCGTCCACCGGTGGGGCGGCCAATTCGGATCTTGGTGGCGAAGCCGGGGCTCGACGGGCATGATCGCGGGGCGAAGGTGCTGGTGCGGGCGCTCCGTGATGCCGGGTTCGAGGTGATCTACACCGGGCTGTTCCAGACCCCGGAAATGATCGGCCGGGCGGCGTTGGACGAAGATGTCGATGTCGTCGGCCTCAGCATCCTCTCGGGCGCCCATCTCGCCCTCTTCCCGCGGATCATGGCCGAGCTTCGACGGCGCGGGCTCGGCGACATCCTGGTGATCGCGGGCGGGACGATTCCAGCCGCCGACATTCCGCTCCTGACCGAGATGGGGGTGGCTGCCGTCTTCGGTCCGGGCACCCCGTTCGGCACCGTCATCTCGTTCATTCGTGAGCACGCGCCGGTCCGCGTGGATGAGGACTGACGCCAGTGAGCCTGGTGGAACGGCTTCGGTCCGGGGATGCCAGGGCATTGCCACGGATCATCTCGCTGGTCGAGCGGGGGGGTGACGCGGGTCAGCGAGCGTTGACCGAGCTGTACCCGTTGACTGGACGGGCGCATGTCGTCGGGATCACCGGCCCGCCCGGCGCCGGTAAGAGCACGCTGATCAACGCCCTGCTCGGCTCGATTCGAGGCGCCGGGCGCCGCGTGGCCGTCATCGCGGTCGACCCCAGTAGCCCGGTCAGCGGGGGAGCGGTGCTGGGGGATCGGATCCGGATGACGGAGCGCCACGCCGACGACGGCGTGTTCATCCGCAGCATGGCGGCGCGGGGCCGGGGTGGCGGATTGGCGGCGGCGACCGCCGGCGTGGTTCATGTGCTCGACGCCGCCGGGTTCGACGTGATTTTGATCGAGACCGTCGGGGCCGGGCAAGATGGGGTTGAGATCGCGAGCCTCGCGCGGACGGTGGTCGTGCTGCAAGTCCCCGGCCTTGGCGACGGGGTCCAGGCGATCAAAGCCGGCATGTTGGAGATTGGCGATATCCTCGTCGTCAACAAGGCCGACCGCGCCGGCGCCCGCGACCTGGGTCGCACGCTACGTCAGGCGGTGATGCCCATCGCCGCCAATGTCACGGGGCAAATTCCGGTGCTCTACACGGTCGCCGCCTCGGGTGAGGGCGTTGACGAGCTTTGGGTCGAGATCGAACGACACCGCCACGACCTGATCGACAGCGGGCGATGGGACGAGAAGATCCTAACCGCTGCCCGGAACGAAGTCTTGGCTGGCGTGCGAACCGAGATCGAGCGCCGGTTGCTCGCCTCGCCCCACGATGTACCCGCGATCACGGCGGCCATTGAAGCCGTGGCGTCCCGGCGGCAGACGGCGGGCTCAGCGGTCCGGGCGCTCATCGAGACCATGTTCCAGGGCAAGCTATGACCGAGCGCGGGCGACCCGGTTCGCGATCAGCGCCGCGCCGGCGCCCGCGACCTGGGTCGCACGCTACGTCAGGCGGTGATGCCC
>JACCYK010000667.1 GCA_013696525.1 Chloroflexia bacterium | reverse complement strand
CACGAGCACACCTCCATCTGATGCCGGTCCCCGCCCGCGGGGCCGGTCGCCTGCTGGTCATCCCTCGGCTGCCGGGTTGCCCGGGTTGCCGGCAACTCGGCCGTCGCGTCGTGGCGAGGGGTTGGGGCGGATCATACACGGTGGCGGGGGCGTGTCAAGCGCAATGCGGCGTTCGTTTCAGTACCTCACTCCGGGTCGATGGCGGACGGGCCACCGGCGGCCCGCGAGCTGACCTCATCCGCGGCGTGTCTGGTCGGGTTCGTGTTCCCCTCAGCGGTGCCCCGCTCGCGCTGCCAATCCAGCACGCGCCCCAGCGCGAGCGCTTCAGCCTCGTCGCGAATGCCTGCTTCGTGCAGGAACTCGTCAAAAGACGATCCTCGGTTCAGCGAATGCATTGAGCACCTCCTGCTGGTCATGTCGAGTTCATGCTCGGGCGGTATGTTCTCTCCAGGCCACTGGCCGTTTACCTCGTCAACCATTCAAGCAACCAGGTCTCTCCATCGCTGATCGGCTTGGTGCCTTCGAGCTGGAAAGCCTTGTTGTCCAGCCCATCGCCGAAGAAGGAGAGCGGGCTGTCCGTCGCCGCCGGCACGTTGAGCAGAAGCTCCCGTGACGCGGTGCGCCAGTGGAGATCAATACTGCCGAGCGGCCCCTTGCCAAGCCTTGGGAAGGGCGGCGCCTCCCGGTTCTTCCGCCAGTAAGAAAGCGAGGTGTCGAGCAGGAGCGCCACGGCACGATGCCAAACGTCCTCCCGGTATCCTGGACTTCCTTCGTCATCCCAGTTGTCAGGCAATTCAAGCATAAACCTCGACCGCTCAATGGCGAGACGAAGTGGGTGAAACTCCGCGGGCGCGGTGTAACCGAGAATCTCAACTTGCGATGGAACACTTATCGTCCCCATGGTCTTACTCCGTGGCGTCCGAGGTTGATGTAGATCAGACTACCTATAAACAGGAACGAGACCAGCACAGAGGCCGGGCGCAGATCGTTCCCGCTCAGCCGCGCGCTGAGCGAAGTCACGCCGATCGCTACCAACCCAGCCAAGCCGACGGTGGCGGCGACGCGGCCCCACGTCGGGCGCCAGGGCGGACGCCGGCTCCATGTATACGCCAGCCCTGGAAACACGATGTAGCCGATGATGATGCCGGAGATGAGCGCCCAGAGCAGGTGCGTGGCGCTGGCCTCGCCAGATGGCGAAACGAACACCAGGAGCGTGAAGATGCAGGCGAAGGCGGCCGCGCCAGCGAGGCGATGCCATGAAAACCGCATCGGGACCCTCCAGGAGGACGTCCAGCATACCGTCCACCCATTATCGGCGATGCGGGAGTGGCCGGTCCAGCGCATGCCACCGGCCGAATTGGGTGTTTGGGTCAGGACGGGGGCGGCAGGGGGACGGAGATTCCCATCGCGGTGGCGGAGAGCCCGGCGCTCTGGCTGCTAGTCGCCCGCGTGGCCGACCGATCGTCGAGCCGCGTCGTGTCGTTGCCGTTGGCCGAAGCCATCGAGGCGCCGGCCGCCAGGGCGCCGATGATCAGGAGTGCGCTGAGCAGGAGCCGGCCCGCCGTCCAGGGGCCGTTGCTGCCCTGCCCGTGCTCGCTTTCGGATCGCCGCATCGCCGTGCCCATTGCTGATCTCCTTGCCTGATGGTGATCGTGTCGCCGGCCGCCGCCGCCGCTCGCCCGTACGATAGGAGACCAGTGTTAATCAGCCATTAGCGGCGTGGTGCCCAGATCATGCACCGCGGTACCGGGACCGCCGGGGTGGACATGCTCTTGGCAACGGACACCACGGAGTTCAGGAGGGAGACGCCGCGGGGAGTTGGTCTCCCTGGCGCGACGGTTGGCAACGCTCGGCGCGGTCAGCGGCGTCTCGGCGGCGGCGAGCCTGACGGGACTCGCCGCCAATAGCGCGGGAAAAAGCGTGACTACTGCACCGCGGTCAGCCGGTTGAGGATGAGCTGGAAGGTGAGGTGCCAGAAGGCGCCGTTGACGTACGGGTCTTCCTCGGTCGGCCAGCCCTGCCAGTAGGTCGTGTTCATCGGGATCCGGTGATAGAACTCTTGGATCTGGATGTCGGGCAGCTCCGGCAGCCAGATCTCCATCGTGCGGCGGAACTGGTCGAGCAGGGCCGCCTGGTCCTCGGGCGGCGTCACCGCCATCTCGTCAACAATGGTGTCGAACGCCTCGTTCTGCCACTTCGAGAAGTTGACCAGGTGGCCGCCGGGGACGGCCAGGGTCCGTGATTGGTAGAGGCGCAAGGTGTAGTAGGGATCGGCGCTGACGCTGCCGCCGTGGCCGAACAGCGAGGCCGAGTAGTTGCCTTGCTCGAAGCGATCGAGGATGTCGGTCGGCATCCCGAAGGTTGCTTGAATGCCTTGCTGCCGGAGCTGTTCCGCGATCACGGGGCCAATGTCGGCGAAGAGGGCGACGCTCTCGATCAGTACGTCGAGCGTGGCGCCGTCCTTGGCCCACATCCCCTCGCCGTCCTTGGTCCAGCCCGATTCCTCGAGCAAAGCGTTGCCCTTCTCCGGGTTATGCTCCAGGGTTGGGTACTCTTCGAGCAGGTCGGCGACCTCCTCGAAGAAGGGGATCAGGCCGGGATAGGTCGGCATCGGCAAGGGTGCGGTGCTGCCGGCGCCACCGAGCGCGACAGCGATGATCTGCTCACGGTTGATGAAGTAGCTGAGCGCCCAGCGGACGTTGGGGTCGCTGAACGGCTCGGCCGCGTTATTGACGTAGAGCGAGGTCGGCCACCAATCGACGTAGCCGAAGGGCGACTCCTTCAGGGTGTGGGTGATCACCGCCGGGTTTTGCAGCAGAATCGTTTCCAGGGTCAGCGGTCCCAGGCCCAACGACGTGTCGATCTGATTGGTGATGACCTGCTGGGCGACCTGCGTCTCCTCCGTGAAGGGCAGGTAGACAATCCGCTCCACTGCCGGCATTGCCTCGACCAGACCCTGCTCGACCGCCCACCAGCTCTCGGCCCGGTCCAGGACTTTCTGCTCTTGTGAGGAGAAGACGACCCGCCAGGGACCGGTCGTGACCGGCCAACCCTGTTCAACGTCAAAGGCGGTGAAGCTGGTCCAGTCCTGCCCCTCGTAGACGTGTTGGGGTACGATGTAGAGGCCGATGTCGAATTTGTAGGTCATGAAGTAGAAGAAGCGGGGCGCGGGCACCTTGAAGCGGACGAGCGTCTCCTGTTCGCTCTCGACCGTGGCTGACTCGACGAACTGCTCGATATCCACGCCCCACCGGACTTGCGCTCCGGTGTCGCGCAGGGTGTTGAGCGTGTAGGCGACGTCGTGGGCGCCGAACGGCGCGCCGTCGCTCCAGGTGATGCCGGAGCGGGTGACGATCCGCAGTTCCAGCAGGTCGTCGGAGAACTCCCAGCTCTCGGCCAGCCAGGGGATCATCTCGTCGGCGAAGGCGCTGTAGAAGGCCAGCGGCTCATAGAGGAGCAACAGGCCGTTCTGGTGGTTGGCGCCGAGGGCATAGCCGTTCCAGAGCTCGGCGTCGATGTGGCGGCCCTCGCGGCCGCCCCAGCGCAAGATCAGTGTCCGGTTGCGGTCGACGGCGGGGATCTCCTGCGCCCCGGCTCCCACGGGCAGCAGAAACGGGGTCGTGGCAAGGGCGGCGCCCGCCTTGACGACATCGCGTCGTGAAACTCGGGTGGTCTCGGGCTCGGCCATGAGCTTACCTCCGCGTGGTTGGCCGCCCCGTTATCGGGGTGGCGCGCTGGTGAGACCCGACCGCGGCGCGTCGCCCCGAAACGGACCGATGCAATCGCACGGCGACCGGCTTCGCGGCGATGATAGCCGCCGGCGGCATCTTGTCAATCGGTTCTCATCCGTTGATCGAAGGTGGAACACTCGGCGGCACCGGCCCAAAGCGTTCGGTGATGGTCAGGCATCGCGCTTGTCGTGCCGGCGAAGCCGGGCAGGTCTCTGCATTGACAGCGGGGGGCGTGTGCCATACGGTCATCGCCAGCATGACGAGAGAGCCTGGGTTGGGCGCCGCCCGAGGGGGACGGTTTGATGACGGACGTGCTTCGCGTCGAAGACTTGCGGGTCTATTACCGCACGGCGGCCGGGCCGGTCAAAGCGGTCGATGGAGTGAGCTTTGCCCTGCAACCGGCCGAGCGCCTGGGGCTGGTCGGTGAATCGGGCAGCGGCAAATCGACCATCGCTCTCGGCCTGCTGCGGATGATTAAGCCGCCGGGCCGGATCGAGGGCGGCGCCGTCATGCTCGACAACGTCGATCTCCTCCGGCTCGGCGAGGATGCGATGCGCAAGACCCGGCTGGCCAAGATCTCGCTGGTGGCCCAAGGGGCGATGAACTCGCTCAATCCGGTCAAGCGGATCAAGACCCAGTTCGCGGCGGGCCTGCGGGACCACGAGCAGCGGATGAGCGACAAGGATTTTACCGTCTATCTCGGCGATTTGCTGGAAAAGGTCGGCTTGCGGCGGTCGGTCGCGAACATGTTCCCGCACGAGTTGAGCGGCGGCATGAAGCAGCGGGTCTGCATCGCGATGGCGATCAGCCTCCAACCGCGCGTCATCATCGCCGACGAGCCGACCAGCGCGCTCGACGTCGTGGTCCAGTGGCAGGTGATCGATACCCTGCGCGCGGTGCAGCAAGAGCTGGGGGCGGCGGTCATCCAGATTGGCCACGACATGGGGCTGATGGCCCACTCCGTCGACCGGGTGGGGGTGATGTACGCGGGCAAGCTGGTCGAGCTGGCAACGGTGGGCGATCTCTTCGCCGAGCCGCTCCATCCCTACACCAAGATGCTGATTACCAGCCTCCCCTCACTGACGACCAAGCAGCAACTGGTCGGCATCCCCGGCTCGCCGCCGTCGCTGCTGAACCCGCCGATCGGGTGCCCGTTCCATCCCCGGTGCCCGTTCGCGATGGAAGTCTGCACGCGGCAGATGCCGCCGGTGCGGGAGCTGCGGCCGAACCATCAGGTGGCCTGCCACCTCTACGAGGAGGCCTCATGACCGCCCTGCTCGAAGCGCGCAACGTGACCAAGGTCTTCGGCGCCGGCTTGCTCAGCGCGGGCGAGACGGTGGCCCTGCGTGACTTTTCGCTCGCCATCAGTGGCGAGCAACCGTCGGTCACCGCCATCGTCGGCGAGAGCGGCAGCGGCAAGACGACGCTGGTGCGCCTGCTGCTGGGGCTGGCGGCGCCGACCTCGGGCCAGGTCTTGTTCCGCGGCAAGGAGCTGACGACGCTCACCGGCGACGACCGGCGGCGCTTCTTGAAGGACGTGCAAGCGATCTTCCAGGACCCGTTCGAGGTCTTCAACCCCTTCTACAAAGTCGATCATGTCCTCGCCCTGCCGATCGAGAACTTTGGCTTGGCGGCGTCGAAGCGTGAGCGCCGGGAGCTGATGGAGTCGGCCCTCTCGGCGGTCGGCCTGCGGCCGGAGGAAACGCTGGGCCGGTACCCGCACCAGCTCAGCGGCGGCCAGCGGCAACGGATCATGGTGGCGCGGGCGGTGCTGCTGCGGCCGCGCCTGATCATCGCCGACGAGCCGGTGTCGATGGTCGATGCCTCGTTACGGGCGACGATCCTCAACAGCTTGCTGACGCTGAACCGCGATCTCGGCATTTCGATCGTCTACATCACGCACGATCTGACGACCGCCTTCCAGATCAGCGAAGACATCATCGTTCTCTACCGGGGAGCGGTGGCGGAGGCGGGCGCGGTTGGGCTTGTCGTTCAAACCCCGGAGCATCCCTACACGCGGCTCCTGGTGGGGTCGATCCCGGCGCCCGATCCGGCCGCGGCGTGGCAGGGGGAGCGGGTGCTAGGCCGCGGCTCTGGCGCGGCGCGGCTGATCCCGACCGGGCCGTCGTTCTGCGCCTTTCACGATCGCTGCCCGCACGCGATGCCGATCTGTGTCGAGCAAGCGCCGCCGCTCTTCCAGACCGACCCCACCCGTGTCGCGGCCTGCTACCTGGCTCGCGACTCACCCGTGGTCGCCCCGGAGCAAATGACCCGCATCCTGGCGGGGACCCGGCCCTAGCCATCGCCGGGGAACCTTCCCGGGTCAGGGTGATTATCCAGCCGAACGGTGCCATTGCGCCGGGATCGCTGCTATAACTCACGCTGCCAGGAATAGTGGCCGCGGGATGGTCAACCACGCGACGGCCGAGGCTGAATAGATGAGTCATCTCACGGCAACGCCAAGCCAACTCAATCCGCCCAGTGAGACCGCCAACCCACCCGGTGGCGGCGATGACGACATGGGCGGAGCGACGATCGCGGCCGGCGAGACGGCCGGGTCCGGCCGGGAGCGGTCGAAGCATTGGTACCGGGTGGCGCTGGTGTTTACCGGCCTGCTCGTGGTCTTTGTCATCTTTGCCCTGCCATTCGCCATCAGCAGCATGATCGACACCTTGTTCGGCGCCACCGACGAAATCGTCTACGACCTGAAAACCGGGCGGGCGATGTCGATCGCGGAAACCGAGGGCAACGAGCGGGACCGCACCTACATCAACATCGCGATGGACGACATCACGGAGGGAGCAGCCTCCGTCTCGATGACCGTTTCCGGGCACCGGGAATGCACCGGCAACTGTCCCGAGCTCGACCTCTTGCTGCTGGCGCTCGATGACGCGGCCGGCCGCAAGGGGATGGCCCCCTCCGCCGAGCTCCAAATCCTCGAGGCCGTCGATATCTTCACCGAAGGGATCGATCTGCCGATCGCCGGCAACCCGAGCCTCTACCCCTTTGACGACTATACGCTGCAACTCGCGATCGCCGGCTATTCGGTGAGCCCCGATGGCACCCAAACCCCCCTGACCGAGCAGAACTTTGCCGACAACCTAATCATTTCGGTCCAGGACCAGGTGCCCGAGTTCGTGATGCGGCCACCGGAATACGTCGCCTTGCCGGAGGTGCAGGAGCAGGACGATCTTCTCGCCGCGTTGGCGGGGCAGCAGCTCGAGTTCCACCGTCCGCTCTACTTGCGGGTGCTGACCGGGCTGCTGGTCCTGCTGATCGGCATTTCGGGGGCGCTGGCGCTCTTTACGCGCTCCATCGATGACCTGTTGCTGGGCATCGGCGGCCTGATCCTCGGGGTCTGGGGGATTCGCTCGGTGATGGTGCCGCAGCCGTTGCCGACCCTCTCGTTGGTCGATATGTCCCTCTCCGGAGTGATTCTGATCTTGCTGATCGGGTTGGCGGTGCGGACCGCGATCCACTTCCACGAGAAAAGCGAGCTGCACTTGCTGAAACGGCTGCGCCGGCGCTAAGCCCGGGCCACGGTCAGCGCTTGCGGTTCGCGACGGACCTCGTCATCGAGCGAAACCGGGCCAGGCCGCCGGCGACGGCGATGATCGGCTTGACGGCCTCCTCGGTCATGAACTGGGCGGTGCCCCGGACCTGCTTCGCGGTGCCGGTTAGCTCCTCCAACAGCGGGATGACCCGATCCTTGAGCTGAATTGTGAGGAAGACGAGGGCAGCGGTGATCCCCGCCAGCAGGATCACGACCACGGCAAAGAGCAAGACGATAAAGATGATGGCGATATCGCGGAAGCGTTCCAGGGCGGACTGGTCCTCACCGCCGAGGACGAACAGACCCCAGACGATCAGCCCGAACAGGATGAGGGCGCCGGCGCTGCCGAGAATCGCGTACAGCTTGGCCTTGCTCGGTTCCGAGCCGTTCTCGTGGTCCATCCCGCTTCTCACCCCCTCGGCCTACGACCCGCACCGGCATCGTAGCATGTCCACCCTACTCTGGGCGGAAACACTTGATCCGCGAAGGGCTCACGGCCGCGACGGGGCGTGAGCCGTGAGGACATGTGGCAAGGATGTTGCCACGGGGATCGGCTTCCCGCTCCAATTGTGGGGAACAGCGCTAGGTTTCTCCGAAACTCGGGTTAGGGAGCTGACTCGGCGACGGTCGTGACCCCGCGGATCGTGCCGCCACCGAGCACCTCGTCGCCGCGATAGAGGACGATCGCTTGGCCGGGTGAGGCGATCGGGCCATCGCCGGTGAAGGCGACGGTGGCCCCCGCGCCGGCAGGGGGGAGGGTGATCGAGGCTGGCGACGGGGCGCCGCGATAGCGCACGACCGCGTCGGCTTCAAATGCGGTCGCCGGCCAGTCGCCACTAATGAGGGTGAACCCATCGGC
>JACCYK010000637.1 GCA_013696525.1 Chloroflexia bacterium | reverse complement strand
GGTAAGTTCAACGCCGTGATTGCCGATATCGAGTCCAAGCGCGAGGTTGGGCGGCCGGTGTTGGTCGGCACCACGTCGATTGAGACCTCGGAGCACCTGAGCGAGCTGCTGCGGGGGCGCGGCATCGAGCATGAGGTGCTCAACGCCAAGCAGCACGAGCGGGAGGCGGCCATCGTGGCGCGGGCCGGTCAGCCGGCGGCGGTGACCATCGCCACCAATATGGCGGGCCGCGGCACGGACATCGTGCTTGGTCCCGGCGTCGCCGTCGCCGGTGGGCTGCACATCATCGGTACCGAGCGGCACGAGGCGCGGCGGATCGACAATCAGCTGCGGGGCCGCGCCGGCCGCCAAGGCGACCCCGGCTCCACGCGGTTCTACGTCTCGCTGGAAGACGAGCTGATGCGACGCTTTGGCTCGGCCCGGATCGGCGGCCTGATGGACCGGTTTGGGATGGAAGAGGATGTCCCGATTGAGCATGGGGTCATCTCCAAGTCGATCGAGAACGCGCAAGTCAAGGTCGAGGGCCATAACTTCGATCTGCGGAAGCACGTCGTGCAGTATGACGACGTGATGAACAAGCACCGGGAAGTGATCTTCCGCGACCGGCGCGAGGTGGTCTCCGGTGAGGACATGTTCGACCGGGTTTGGGAAATGGTCGAAGCCGAGGTCGCCAGTGTGGTTGACGCTCATTTTGGCGATGGCCGCGATACGCACACCGATTACGAGGAGATGTACCGGAGCTACGGGGCGCTGATCCCGACCACCGATCTCGATCTTGAAGCCATCGAGGGTCTACCGCGTGACGAGCTGGCCGATCAGTTGATCGATGACGCGGCGGCCGCCTACGACGAGGTCGAGGAGCGGTTCGGCGAAGAAAACATGCGCAAGGTCGAGCGGCACGTCATGCTGGCGGTCATCGACCGGCTCTGGATCGAGCATCTGACCGCGATGGACGAGCTGCGCGAGGGCGTGGGCTTACAAGCGTACGGGCAGAAAGATCCGCTCATCGTGTATAAGACCGAGGGGTTCAAACTGTTCCAAACGCTGCTCGATCACATCCAGCACGACGTGGTGCGCACCATGTTCCGGGTGCAGCCGGTGGTTGCCCAGCAGCCGATCCAAACCCAGTTGACCGAGCAAGCCGCCAAACCGTCCCCGGTGAGCCGCGGCTCCGCGAACGGCAGCGACAACGGGAAGCCGGAACCGCGCCGGGTCAAGAAAGTCGGCGCCAACGAGCCCTGCCCATGCGGCAGCGGCCGCAAGTTCAAGCACTGTCACGGCGCGGCCGGAAGCAAGGTGCTGGTGTAGGGCCAGGTCTGAATCGAGAAGGCACCTGACGGTCTGGCCGGCGTTCTTGTTGGCAAGCATGGAACGGCGTTCGGCCACCAGTCTTTGGCGCAAATTGGACGTTGAGTCCAGACTACCGAAGACCCCCTGGACTGACAGTGAAGCACCGCGTCAATGGTGACCTTGAGCACAGTCGATGGTGAATCCGAATCGATGTAGGTGGTGTAAGAGAGAGTGGCAGGCACCCGGGTGCCTGCCACAAGTCCACCGCACGGCCTCGTCCCAGCGATCCGGACGCTGAGATCAGGTCGCAACACGGTCCATCCACCGGCAATTGCGGCTTCACCCGCAAAATGCCAATGTGATCCCTGGCCGGGATCAGAGAAGGATACATCATGCGCAGATTTTCACGATCCGGGCTCGCTTTGCTTTCCACGGCATTTGCATTGCTCCTCACGACACTCGTAGCGCCAGCGTCCGCGGCGGCGATCGACCTCGGTGCCGACGCCGCGGTCGGGGCTCGATACAACGTCAGGTTCGCGGCCGAAAATGGGTCCCGGGTGTCGGGTAATGGACAGATCGTAGTGCGCACCAGCGCCGAGGTCGATCTGGGCGACGGCCTCAACGCGGACCTTGCGGTTGCGGCTGACGCGAGCTTCCAGGTGAAGGGCCTCAAGCCGAACACTCGATACAGCGTGGTCATCGCCGGTGACTCCGCGGCGGGTGCCAGTCTTACCAGTGTCTGCTCCTTTGAGACCGGTGGTGGCGGCCGGTCTGGATTGGTGCAAGGTGGCTGCGCGACGACCGTTGCCGGATTGGCCACGGTTAACGCTGTCACGCTGCACGAGGGCGGCCTGGACGGCCAGCTCGTGGCCCGGGCTCGGGTTTCGGCCTCGATCGGGATCGACTTGGGGCTCGGCCTCGGACTGTAAACCTAGCGCCTGGTTTGCCGCCGGGTGATGCGTCCAGCCCGCGTCGTCACCGTGACGATGCGGGCTTTTTGTACGCGAGTGAGGGGACGGGCTCGGGAATCGGGCGGCAGCTTGGACGCCGCTCGCTGGCTAGCCGGTGATTCCGGGGGGCCGTGGCTTGAGCGACATGAGCGCCTGTTGAACCGCGGTAACCAGCCGCTCGTGGTCGTCGAGGAGGGTAATAGCGGCGTCCGCTTGCTGTGACAGGGCCAGGATTGTCTGAATGTCGCGCGGATTGTCGCGGGCTTCATTGAGGGCGTCGCGCAGTGCCCGCCGGTCGCCGCTGGTTTCCTCGCTGGTTGCCAATATGGCCTCGAATTCGGAGACGTCGGATGCATCGCCGTCGGTACCGGCACCGGTAACCAGGGCGGGTAGCAACAGGCGAAGCTCATCGACCAACGCGATGGCGCGGGCGATATTGGTTCCGGCCGAGACGGATGCGGGCGCCACCTCTTCGACGACGGCCGCTGACCACCCTTCGTACTGTGAGGCTGGAGCCGGGACGACGACGAATTCCTCGGTGACCGCTGCCACCTCATCGTCTTCGCTGCCGGCATCGTCGCTCGCGTCGTTGGTCGTCGCCCAGGGATCGGATCGTGGCGTGGCGGGGCTTGGCCAGGAGGACGAAAGCACCGAGTCCGTGCTTGAAGTGTCGTCCGGCTCAGAATCGCCGGCTATTTCCGCGTTTGGATCACCG
>JACCYK010000614.1 GCA_013696525.1 Chloroflexia bacterium | reverse complement strand
AACCACCGTGGCGATGAAGCAGACCGCCGAGGGCACGCGCCTGGCCGAGGCCGAGGCCCGCCGCGCCGACTGGAAGCACTGGGGGCCATACGTCGCCGAGCGCGCCTGGGGCACCGTCCGCGAGGACTACTCGGCCTCGGGCGACGCCTGGTCGTTCTTCCCCCACGAGCAGGCCCGCTCGCGCGCCTACCGATGGAACGAGGACGGCCTGGGCGGCTTCTGCAACCGATTCCAGAACCTATGCCTCGGCCTGGCGCTCTGGAACGAGCGCGACCCGTTCCTCAAGGAACGGCTCTTCGGCCTCAACGGGCACGAGGGGAACCACGGCGAGGACGTCAAGGAATACTACTTCTACCTCGATTCGACGCCGACTCACTCATACTTGAAGTGGCTGTACAAGTATCCCCAACGCACCTATCCCTACCGTCAACTGATCGAGGAGAACCGGCGCCGCGAGGGGCGGGGCCGGGAGTACGAGCTGCTGGACACCGGCATCTTCGACGACGACCGCTACTTCGACGTGACCGTGGAGTACGCCAAGGCGGCGGCCGAGGACATCGTGCTCCGAATCACGGTCGAGAACCGCGGCCCCGAGCCGGCCCCGATTCACCTCTTGCCGCACCTCTGGTTCCGCAACACCTGGGCCTGGAGCGAGCCGCCGGGGCCGGAACCGAGCATCCGGCCCGGCCCGGCTGGACCCGGATTCGTCAGCCTCCTGGCCGACGACCGGACGGCGACGCCCCCGCCCAACCTCTTGTTCGAGTACCGCCTTGGGCCGCGTTATCTCTACGTCGAAGACGGCGGCACGCTCCTGTTCACTGACAACGAAACGAACGCTGAGCGCGCCTCCGGACCGGGTGCGCAACGCCGGAAGCCATATACGAAAGACGCCTTTCACCGGCAGATCATCAATGGCGAGGCGGCGACGAACCCGGCGCGGCAGGGCACGAAATCGTGCGTTCACTGTCGATACGTCGTTCCCGCCCACGGTTCCGTCACCCTCCGCTTGCGCCTCTCCCCGGTGCGGCTGGAAGCGCCCCTCTATGACGTGGACGCGGTGCTACGGCTGCGCCAGACCGAGGCCGACGAGTTCTACACCGCGGTCCAACCGGCGGCGGCCAGCGACGACGAGCGGCTGGTCCAGCGCCAGGCGTTCGCCGGCTTGCTCTGGACCAAGCAGATCTATCTGTTCGATGTCAACCAGTGGCTGAACGGCGACGCCGTCCACCTGCCCCTCCCCGAGTCACGCCGCCACGTCCGCAATACCCACTGGCGGCATCTCAACTCAATGCGCATCCTCTCGATGCCAGACAAGTGGGAATTTCCCTGGTTCGCTGCCTGGGATCTGGCCTTCCATGTGTCGCCGCTGGCCCTGGTCGATCCCGAGTTCGCCAAGGAACAGCTCTGGTTCCTCCTCTTTGAGCAGTTCCTGCACCCCTCGGGCCAGATCCCGGCCTACGAGTGGAATTTCTCGGACGTCAACCCACCGGTCCACGCCTGGGCAGTCTGGCGCGTCTACAACCTCGATCGCATCCGCGCCGGCCGGGCTGACCGCGAGTTCCTCGAGAAATGCTTCCACAAGCTGCTGCTCAACTTCACCTGGTGGGTGAACAAGGTGGACCGCCAGGGGAACAACATCTTCGAGGGCGGCTTCCTCGGCCTCGACAATATCGCCGTCGCCGACCGGAGCCGGCCGTTCCCCGAGGGGGCGACCCTGGAACAGTCCGACGCCACCGGCTGGATGGCGATGTTTTGTCTCAACCTGATGCGGATCGCGCTGGAGTTGGCCAAAGAGAACCGGACCTACGAGGGTCTGGCCACCAAATTCTTCCAGCACTACATCTACATCGCGGCGGCGATGAAGAACATGGGCGGCCGCCGGTATCAGCTCTGGGATGAGGCGGACGGATTCTTCTACGATGTCCTGCACTTCCCGGACGGCCGCTTCGAGAAGTTCAATGTCCGCTCCCTCGTCGGCCTGATCCCCCTCTACGCGGTCGAGCGCCTGGAGGAACAGTGGCTCGCGCCCTTCCCCGAGTTCCGGGAAAATCTCCGCTGGTTTCAGCGCAACAAGCAGCACCTCGTCGGCGACGTCTGCCACGCCGTCGGCCAGGAGGGGCAGCGCGTCTCCCTCTTGACCATCGTCGACGAAACCCAGTTGCGGCAGTTGCTGCACCGTCTGCTGGACCCGGCCGAGTTCCTCTCACCCTTTGGCGTGAGAAGTCTCTCCAGGCATCACGAGGCCCACCCATTCCGGTTCGCCGACCAGGAGGTCCGCTACGAGCCGGGCGAGGCCGACGTCAAGCTGATGGGCGGCAACTCGAACTGGCGCGGCCCGATCTGGTTCCCCACCACCTTCTTGCTGATCGAGTCGCTCCGCAAGCTGGGCAAAGCCTACGGCCCCGCCTTCACCGTCCCCGTCGCCGGCGGCGCGGACGCCCCGGCGACGCTCGGCCAGGTCGCGGAAGATCTAGCGAACCGCCTCATCGCCATCTTCATCCGCGACGAAGCTGGCCGCCGCCCGGTCCACGGCGACCGCCGCAAGTTCCAGGACGACCCCCACTGGCGGGGCCTGATCTTGTTCCACGAATACTTCCACGCCGACACCGGCGAGGGCCTGGGCGCCTCCCACCAAACCGGCTGGACCGCCCTCGTCGCCTCCCTCATCGACGAATGGCGCCGCCCCATCCGTGTAGAGAAGTGACGATTCCGCCGAACTCCGTGCGCTCGGTCAGGTCGGAGGCGCTCTCGTCAGCCGCCGGTTAGAGGAACGCCAGTTCGTTGATGGCATCAGATACTTCGTCGACCGTCGCCCTGGCTGGGTCGAAGCCGCCATCGCACATACACATCGCGACCCGCCAGAAATCCCTGTCGGCAATATGCAGATGGAGGATGGCGACCCGGCACCCATTCCTGTTGCCGGCGACTTCCGAGGGGGTGTTCACGACATCAGTGAAACCGCGCTCCCGCAGCACGCTGTGGAAGATAACGTTCTTGAGCTCTCCGATGTTGCCCAGGGCCGGATTCAGCTCACGCCGTTCGGTCCGAAACGCTAGTCCCGCCATTGGTTCGCCTCCTTCTCTCGCTTGCTCGCAACCCCGGCCGGGCGGTTCTCCCAGCGCCCCAGCGAGCTCGATCGTCCGATAGCGGGCAGGGCCGGCGATCAATTACCGGCCGTGGCGATCGCGAGACCTGCCACTAACCCCAGCCTGGACCATTCGGCCGCGCGGCGCATGAGTAATATTCACCATTTCTGGCCACGACCGAAGCGAGATACACACCAGGCTCATACTCGACCGTCGACCCCGAACTGCCCTCACCCGTTCCGCGGACCACGCTTCGTTCGCGGTTTGACATCCGGAAACCGGCGTGCTTTGATAGCATGATCGAAGGTCGGACGATCGTCAGTAGAGACCCGGACACGAAGCGGGGAGGTCGATCTCATTCTTTCATCCATGCTGTGAGAGTTAGCGCGAAGACGGAGAAGGAGTTCGCAATGACGCGGCCCGAGACTCGCGAGGAAGCACGGCGTCGGCGTGACATGGCGGCGCGGCGCCTCTCGCGCCGGAACCTGATGAAGGGCGCGGCGGCGGCAAGCCTGGCCCTGCCCGCCGCCGACGTCTCACTGCTAGGACCACGATCGGTCGTGGCCGCCCAAGACGAGCCAATCGGCAGTGCGCTGATTGGCGAGCTCGAAGGGCCGATCGTGCTGGTGGACGCCCCCCGGCCAGCCACCCTCCAACAGGCCCCGATGCTGGATGCGCTGGTGGAGGATGGCACGCTGCCGCCGGTCGAGGAGCGGGTGCCGATGGAGCCGCTGGTAGTACAGCCGGTCGAGGGCATCGGCACTTATGGCGGCACCTTGCGCCGCGGCTTCACCGGCCCCGGCGACGACGAGAACGGCAACCGCTGGGTCGCCGGTGACAAGCTCGTCTTCTGGGACTACACCGGCACCGAGTTCCGGCCCGCCCTCGCCAAGAGCTGGGAGTTCAGCGACGAGGATCGAGTCTTCACCATCCAGCTGCGCGAGGGCCACAAGTGGTCCGACGGCGCGCCCTTCACCGCCGACGACTTCGTGTTCTGGTATGAGGACATCTACCTCAATCCGGACCTGGTGCCGACCCCGCATTCCTCGTTTGCCATCAACGGCCAGCAGGGGCGCCTCGAGAAAGTCGACGCCACGACGGTGCAGTTCATCTTCGAAGACCCCTACCCGCTCTTCCTGACCATCCTCGGCGGCACGACCTTTATGGGCTCTGGCCACTCTGCCAACCGCGGCTTCCATGGCGGCGCCTACGCCCCGGCGCACTACCTCAAGCAGTTCCTCCCGAAGTACACGGCGCAGGCCGATGTCGACGCCCTGGCGGCCGAGGCGAACGTCGAGGACTGGATCGCCTTGTTCCGGATCATGAACCAGTGGTCGCTGAATCCGGATTTGCCGGTTCTCGGTCCGTGGCGCAGTGTCCAGCCGGTCAACACGCCGAACTGGGTACTGGAGCGCAACCCCTACTACTACGAGGTCGACCCGGAGGGCAATCAGCTCCCGTATATCGACCAGATCCAGATGGGTCTGGCCGAGAATCTGGAGGTGCTGAACCTGCGGGCCATCGCCGGCGAGTATGACCTCCAGGAGCGCCACACGGATATTGCCAAGCTGCCCGTCTTCCTCGAGAACCAGGAGCAGGGGGAGTACAGCGTTCACCTTGACCCCGGCGCGTATGGCTCCGACGCCACCCTCCAGATCAATCACAGCTACGATGCCGACCCCGAGGTCGTGCAGTGGCTGCAGAACCCTGACTTCCGCCGCGCCCTCTCGATGGGCA
>JACCYK010000612.1 GCA_013696525.1 Chloroflexia bacterium | reverse complement strand
CCCCGCGCCGGCCATCCGCGGTCTCAAGGACGACGAAGGGCCGGCTGAGCCGGGTGTAGGTACCGAATGAGGTCGTGAACGGCACCGGGAGCTCCAGCTCGACCAAGTGGACCGCGATCTTCGTCAGTCTCACGCCGCTATTCCCCCCACGCCAGCTCTTTGCGCTCAAGCAGGTACCAGCTTTGGCGTTCACCTGACGGATCAGGCCCGGTCGCGATGCCGGTGACGACATAGACGCCAGGCGTCACGGCGATGCCGATCGCGATCGGATCGGCGGCGTTCCCCTTCCCGCCAGCCGACTTGGTGGTGACGAGTGCGGCAAATACCTGACGCATCTCCTGCCGCCAACCGATGGCCGAGGCCGGGTCATCGCGCATCAATTGATCGATGTCGCCCGGAATCTGATACCTCAGCCGCGGTGGTCGAGCGATGACCTGATCCGCGATCGCATCGAGCGTCACGATCGGATCTTCATGGACCTCCGCCAGCGTTGGCGCATGATACTGCCCGCACGCGACCAGCCTCAACCGTTCGGCCGTCACGGGCGATCGCAGATCCCAATGAGCCGTGAACCTGTCCGATGGGACGTCGCCGTAGAGTGAGCTGCGGAGCGTGCCATACTTGTCGAGCGTCAGCTCCGTCACCACCGCACCGAGCTTTTCCAGGTTGAGCCGGGCATTGACGCCCCGCATCGGATCAAAGGTCCAACTCGCGGCCACGTAGCCGCGACGGAGCGCCTCGTAGCCTTGCACCAGCTTAAGATACCACCCAATGTCGTGCCGCCCGCGGGCCTCGGCCCGGACGCCGAGCATATGAGAAAGCAGGGTGCCGGTATCCGTGCCGAGACTGATGGCAAAGCCTAGCCAGCCATCGACCGTGAACCCTGCCTGCCGCCGGTAGGCGACGATGACGGAGCCGCCGCTCTCGGCCAGCACCGCCAGCACGTTCGCCGGCACCAGCTCCTCCGGCGCCATACCCCAGGTCTGCCGTTGTAGCTCGACCACCAACTCCAGCGCGTCCAGTTCCGCGATCTCGCCTTGTTCCGAGGCGTAGTGCGATCGCATCCGCGCGTGTTGCCAGCCGAGCGCGGCGAACGCGACCGGACCGAGGCTGGAAAACTCCTTGACCCAACCGGTACCAGCCGGGTGGAAGCCAAACCGAAGTGGATCAAAGGCCGCCAGCGCCGCCGCCCTTGCTGGTTCTCCACCATGATCCAACGTCATCCCGAAGCCCCGGTCTATCCGTGTGATGTGTATCGAACCGGTCGCGGCGAAGCCCAGTGTAACGCCACTACCACTCGATTCTACCAGTTGCCTACGTGCCGGTTGTCGCGCCGGAACAAGGACTTCCGTCCCGGTGTGGCGGATTGGACCGGCAGCCTCGCCGCGCCGGCGATTCAGACAATGCGGGTAGGCGGGCGGGGGGCACTCTCGCGGTTGCGCGTCCTCCGGTCGCTGACGGTCATGATGGCGCGGCTCAGGCGTTCGGCGCCGAGCGCGAGCTGGTCTGGCGCCAGGGCGGAAAAGGCGAGGCGCATCGTGTCGCGGCCGCCGCCGTCGGCGTGGTACAGGTCGCCTGGCACGAACGCCACGCCGAGCGCGATTGCCTCGGTCAGCACTTCGCGAGCGCGGATCGCGCCCGCCAGCCTTGCCCACAAATAGAAGCCGCCGGCGGGCCGCTGCCAGGTGAGTCGCGACCCGACGCCCTCTGCCAGCGCCGAGACCAAGCGGTCACGACGTTCGGGGTAGATTGCCCGCAGCCGGTCCAGATGAGGGTCCAACCGGCCCCGCCGCAAATACTCGCCGACCGCCCACTGGGCAAGCGGGTTGGAATCGAGATCGACCAAACCTTTGACCCAGGCGAGGCGGGCGATCACCGGCTCCGGGGCCACGATCCAGCCCAGGCGAAAGCCGGGGAAGAGGATCTTGGAGAAGGTCGACAGATAGATCACCGAGCCGCCCGGCGTCCGGTCGAGCGCAAGCAACGAGGGAAGCCTCGATTCCTCATAACCGAGCTCCCCGTACGGATCATCCTCCACGATGGGAACGCCATGCCGGCGGGCGGTCTCCAGCAGTCGCTGGCGCCGTTCGAGGGAGAGCGTCACCCCGGTCGGGTTCTGAAAGGTTGGCAGGGTGTAGATGAGCTTTACCGGACGCCGCCCGAGGAGATCGTTCAACCGATCAATGTCCAGGCCGTGGCGATCGACCGGGACGGCGACGACCCGGGCCCCGACCGAGCGAAAGACCAGGAGGGCGCCGTGGTACGTCGGCGCCTCGACGACGACGGTATCGCCCGGCTCCAGCAGCGCTCGCGCCAGCAGGTAGAGTCCCTGCTGGGAGCCGGCGCAAATGAGGACTCGGTGGGGGGAGACGGTGGTCCCCTGGTGCGTCATCCGGCCGGCGATCGCGGTTCGCAACGGGGCGAACCCTTCGGGTGGGCAATATTGGAGCAGACCCTCGCCGCCCGCTCCCAGGGCTTCATCGAGCAACGAGCGGAACTCGGCGATCGGGTAAAACTCCGGCGCCGGGATGCCCGAGACGAAGGAAACGACATCGGACCGCTCGGCCAGGGCGCCTAATTCGTCGAGCAAGGGATCGGCGGCGACGGCAGGGGCCAGGAGTTGCTGCCAATCGAGGCGCTGGATGGGACGAAGGCCGTGCCAATCGGCGGTCTTCGGCTGGCTGATCGTCGTCCCCCGGCCGACATGGGCCTCGACCAAACCATCGGCCGCCAGCTCCCGGTAAGCGGCGATGACCGTGGACCGGTCGACCCCCAGGCTACCAGCCAAGCGCCGCTCCGGCGGTAGCTGGCTCCCCGCCGCCAATTCCCCCTGTTGAACCTGTCGGCGGATGCTGTCGGCGATCTGCCGGTAGAGGGGCACGCCAGCGGCCCGGTCCAGCGCGATCCCCAGCCCCGCTCCATTGCTCGTCGTGACCGTCATGGCGACGTTGCCCCTCCGTGACCCCACCAATCATTCTACGATACGTACCAATACCTCCCGCCTCATCGCCTCTTCAATGCTTACCAGCGGGCGGCCATTCATCCATACTCAGCGCATGACAGAGACGGCCGCCACCTCCATGCCAACCACGGCACTCAGACTTCGGACGAACGAGCTGGGCCAGGTGCTCATCCCCGCCGAGCTCGGGCACGCCCTTGGCGTCGAGCCAGGCGAGTTCGTGGTGGCTCGGGTGCAGGATGGGCGATTAACCATCCAGACCCTTCGATCACGAGAGGAAGGGGTTTGGGCCGTCTTCGCGGGCGATAGCGGGAGCATGGTTGACTCGCTCATCGCGGATCGCCGGGTTGAGTTTCGACGCGAGATGATCGAGGCCGGAGTGGATGAGGCGGAAATCGAGACCATTGATCAACGCCAAATAGAGGCACCGCGCGAGCAAGCGTAGTGTGATCTTACTGTTCGGTGCCAGTGGACCTTGCGATCAATCTGCCATCGGCGCATACTTCGCCCATGATCGAGGCGACGACCACGGCACAGTCACTCCGAGTTGATGAGCAAGGACGGGTGACCGTCCCGTCCCGGCTGGGACAATCACTTGGCTACCAGCCAGGCGACGACTTGGTGGCATGGGTGGAGAATGATCAATTGATCATTCAATCTCGCCAGGCGATAGCGGAGGATCTCTGGGCCATGTTCGCGGACATCGAGGGCAGCCTCGTTGACGAGCTCATCGAGGAGCGCCGTGCAGAGGCCCGACGCGAGTTCGAATAGTCCGACCATCGTTCTGGATGCTTCCGCTTTGCTCGCGTTTCTCCTACACGAGCCAGGCTTCGAACGGGTCTACGCGGCACTTCTCGGTGGGGCAGCGATCAGCACCGTCAACCTGGCAGAGGTGTACACCAAGACAGTTACATCCGGCCGGCCGGTTAGCACCGTGGATAGTCGCTTGCAACGCCTTGGCCTGAGTGTTGTCCCGTACACCGAGGAGGACGCGCGGACAACCACGAATCTCGTTGTTGCAATCCGGCCGTTGAGCCTGTCGCTCGGGGATCGATCCTGCCTTGCCATGGGAATGCGACTGGCACTTCCGATTCTGACGGGGGACCGTGTCTGGACCAACCTTCAGACCGGCGCCGACATTGAGCTGTTTCGCTCCTAACCATGCCGATCATTTAGATTCTGAATCACGGGTCTTGCGCACCGTGGGAATGTCTGGCAAGCTGATGCTTCCATCGCGGGAGCCAGCGGGCCGGATTGGTGATGCACCCTCCTGGGTGCCGCGTACCGGACGCGCTGGTGATCGACTTGGAGCGATGACCGGCGGCGAGGCCGGGATCGAGATGACGGAGGAGACGGACCAATGGCGGACCGACGGATCCATGAGTTGGCGAGCAAGCTCTATCGACGAGAGATCGACCGGCGTGATTTTATTCGGCAAGCGGCCGCGCTTGGCGTCTCCGCCGGCGCGGTGCAAATCATCCTTCGGGGCGCGGCTGCCCAGGAGGCCGCCTCACCGACGCCGATTCCGGCCGATCAGGCAGCGCCGGTGGTGGCCGAGCCGTGCGAAGGCGATTCCTGTCTCTTCGCCGGGCAAACCTTGACCTTCCTGGTGCCGAACGAAAGTATCCAGGTACCGATCTTTGAGGTCCGGGAGGAGTTCGAGGCCGCCACCGGCGCCACTCTCGACATCGTCACCCTCCCGTTGAACGATGTCTTGCCGCGCTTCCTGGAAGACGTCGTCAGCGCCACCGGCACCTTCGATCTCTCGATCATCGGCGCCTGGTGGCTGGGTGAGCTGGTGGAAGGCGCATTCATCCAGCCGCTGGCACCGTATCGCGAGGCCGGGAACTATCCCGAGTGGGATCTCGACGCGATCTTGCCCGGCCCGCGGGCGCTGATGGAGTACGGCGGCGAGCTGTACTGCTCCGCCTATGACCATGACGGCCAGGTCTTTTACTATCGGCGCGACTTGTTGACCGATCCCGAGCATCAAGCCGCCTTCATGGAGGAGGAAGGCTACGAGCTGCCGGTGCCGCCCCAAACTTGGGATCAGGCGATCGCGATCGCCCGCTACTTCAATGGCGACGGTGAGCCCGATTCCGGCGTCACCATGCACCTGCGAGTCGGCGGCCAGGCAATGTTCCACTTCATGTCCTTCTCCGCCCCGTACATCATTGGGCCGGACAACGAACGGCTCTACTG
>JACCYK010000327.1 GCA_013696525.1 Chloroflexia bacterium | reverse complement strand
TGGCCGGGGCGTCATTCATGGCTTGGCGATGAGATGTATGCCTGACGGCGGGTCATGGCACGCCTGTCGTGATCAGCTCCTGCTCTTCGGAGGCGGCAGCGACGCGCGGTCCATAACGGTCCTTACGCTGCTTCAGGCATCGGCGCGGCGAGAAAGGCATCGATCATCGCCACCAGCCGGTCGATCTGTTCAAACCCGATCGTGCCGTGGGTGGTGCCGGGGAGGATGGCGAGCTGAGAGCTGGGCAGACCAACAATGTCGCCGGCTACACCGCCGCCCAGGAGGCGGAACAACTCCACCGCGTGCTCGGGGCGGACGGTGTCGGAATCGCCGATGATCAGGAACGCCGGCGCCGCGATCGACTGGATGTCCGCTTCGGGCCAGGCATACTCGGTGCCAAAGTGGGCTTTCAGCTTCTCGACCAGCACCGGGAAGTCCTCCGGGTTCGGCGCGTGGCGCAAGTAGGCTTCCTCGAACGGCGTTCCGGCGAGGATCTCGGGGGTCATCATCTGGATGCCCGACAAGATCTCCGGGTACTCACCATCGTAGCGATACTTGGCGGAGATGGGCACCAGCTTGCGCACCAGCCGCGGGTGTCGAATCGCCACTTGGAGCGCGGTGTCGCCACCCAGGCTGTAGCCGGCAATGTCGGCTTGCTCGATGGCGAGCTGGTCCAGCAACGCCGCGACGTCGTCGGCCATCTGCTCGAAACTCAAGGGGCGATCGATATCGGCGGTATGCCCGTGGCCTTGCAGCTCGACGGCGATGACCTGGTGGGTCTCGGCCAAGCTGGTGAGGATCGGACCCCAGAGGTCGATCGCGCCAAAGGCGCCATGGAGCAGGACCAGCGGCTCACCGCTGCCATGGATCTCGTAGTACATCTCGAGCCCGTTGACCGGGGCGAACCCGGTTTGCGGGGTCGATCCCATCACCGGCGTCGCCGTGCCGGCATTCGCCTGGGCGAAGCCCCGCGCCGGTGCGACCAGGAGGGCGCCGCTCGTGGCCGCCAAATCGTAAGCTTACGATGTAAGCAACGGGCTGGCAAGTGGGTCCCCTGAGCACGGTTCGCCTCTGGTGACCGCTCACAGCCTTTTCGTGCGGGTCGGCAGGCGCCCTGAAGCCGCGGTCGTCAGTTCGTGCTGAAAGCCGTTTTCATTTTTTAGGACCAATTCGCAGTGTATCACACTTCATGACATTCGGCAGTGAACATCCCCTAAATTTGTTAGATCATCATTCGTCTATGGGCCCGCTGCCGCGTTCCCAATTGCCGGCCCAAGATGGTCCGGCCTCGTCGCGATGGCGCGCGGGATGACAGCGGGACGCCATCGCAAGACCAGACGGCTAGCCGCGGCAAATCGGTTGCCCGCCGGGCCGGTCGTCTGCTACCCTGCCGCCAACAGTCGAGCATCGCCGAAGGAGTGAAAGCAATGAACGCGTTCATGTCCATCCAGATCAGCATTGCCATCCACGCGGGGGACATGACGATCAATGCAAACGTTGAACTCAGGAAGTCTGGCGCGGGTCGACGCCAGTAGGACGAGCCTAACCGAGCGGCCGTTCTTCGCCGCCGGGGTCATCGCCGAGATCGGCAGCCTCGACGACGGCAGCAGGCGGACCGCTTCCCTGACCCAGGACCTCCTAGCGACGCGCCCAAGAGGCCGGCGACCCCGTGCCGGCTGAAACCATGCACGCCGGCGAAGTTCCCATCGACGCGGCGCTCGTGCGCCAGTTGCTCGCGGCCCAATTTCCAGCATGGGCAGACCTCCCGATTCGCGCGGTGCGGTCGACGGGGACGGTGAACGCTATCTACCGGCTTGGCGACCACCTCTCCGCGCGACTGCCGCGGGTGCGGGAGTGGGCACGGGACCTGGAAAAGGAGTGGCACTGGCTGCCGACGCTCGCTCCCCACCTATCACTACGGGTGCCGACGCCGGTTGCGAAGGGCCGCCCAGACCGCTCGTACCCCTTCGCTTGGGCCATTTACGAATGGATCGACGGCCAGCCGTACGCGGACGAGCTCGTTGACGATGAACAGCGGGCGGCCAAAGAGCTGGCACGGTTCGTGGTCGAGCTGCGCCGGATCGGTCCCATCGCCGGGGCGCCTCGCGGGGGGCGCCGGCCACTCCGCGAGCTTGACGCCGTCACCCGCGCCGCGATCGCGGCGACGCGGGGCGTCATCGACAGCGATGCGGTCGCCGCCGCCTGGGAGCGTGCGCTTGACGCGCCGGCGTGGAACGGCAC
>JACCYK010000590.1 GCA_013696525.1 Chloroflexia bacterium | reverse complement strand
GTCCCAATAGCGGGCGAGGCCGAGCCGGAGAAAGACATCGGGCGCGTCGTGCAGGCTCTGCTGGACGGCGCGAGCCGCTTTGGCGGTCGTCATCTCTTGCCGGGCCAGCTACGAGTCGAGATACATCCGAAACGCCAGGTCGGTGACTGGTAGCCGGAAGTCATTTCCGGCCCCGTCCTCAAACCGAAGGCGATACGCCCCCTTGCCATTGGGGTTGATCCAAAAGACGACTTCGTCGACCCGGCGGACGTGGATCGTACCGAGCGATCGCACCCCGGTCCCTTGCTGAATCCAGAGTCCGCTGCCATCCTGCCGGCCGAGCAGCCCGGCGCCGAACACTGATCCAAGGTGCGAACTGGTGATGGAATGGAGCAACTCAAAGCGATCCACCAGGTCCAGCTCGGTGCGATAGTCATAGGCGAGCTCGATCTCCCAATCCTCGGTATGTGGCGGGACACGATCGAGCGCCGGCCGGAGGAGCTCAAGCTCGATCACGGCGAACGGCTTGAGGATTCGCGGTCGGCCGCGAAAGAGCCACGATTCGGTGAGATTGGTCTTGGGCAGAACCGGGCGGATGCATTCCCCGGTCGGAAGATAGCCGGCAACGCAAATCTTTGTGCCGTGCATCCGGGTGAGGTCGGTGATCGTGAGCTGGGAGCGCATCTCGGCCAGCCTCCTGACCGGCGAACGTGGTGCGAGTCACGTCACCGCGAAACGATTTGGGGCCGGCGTCTAACGCGGGTCCAGGGCACCGCCAGAAATGGGGCGCCAGCGTGGTCGTCGGCCTAGGCACACGCGGTTGCTGCTACTACTATTCAATCAGGTGGATTCGCGGGGGGCAAGCCCGCGCCGGATGGAAGGGAATTGCCGGTGGCCGAAGCGCAATCCGGATTGACCATCTTCACGATCGGGCATAGCAACCTGAGCGAAGAGCCGTTTCTCGCGTTGCTCAATCAGCATCAGATCGAGATGGTGGTTGATGTTCGGAGCGCTCCCTATAGCCGGTTCACGCCGCATTTCAACCGGGAACAACCGCGGCTCCTGTTGAACGAAGCGGGGCTCCAGTATGCCTATGCCGGGGAGAAGCTGGGCGGGCGTCCGACCGATCCTGGCTGTTATCGACACGGGGTCCTGCCCGAACCTGGAGCGGACTACCTGCAAGAAGTTGATTACGTCGCGGTGGAGCGGCGAGCTTGGTATCAAGACGGTATCGATCGGCTCCTTGAGCTGGCGACAACGCGACGAACCGTGGTCATGTGCAGCGAGGAGAGCCCGCACATCTGCCACCGCCATCACTTGATTGGACGCACGCTGCTGAACCGGGGAGTTGACGTGCTGCACATCCGGCAAGGAGGCGGCCTGCTCCTGGCCACGGTGACGCTGCAGCAGACGGATCTCTTCGCCGCCTTGCGGAGTGACGGCGGATGAAACTGTTCACGATTGGGTTTACCCAAAAGCCGGCCGAGCGGTTCTTTACCCTGCTGGCCGATGCGGGAGTGGAGCGATTGATCGATATCCGGTTGAAGCCGGGCGGCCAGTTGTCCGGCTTCGCCAACGGCCGTGATCTGCCCTTCTTCTTACAACGTCTCAATGGCTGCGACTACCTGCACCTGCCGGTGCTGGCGCCGACGGAGGAGATCCTGGGCGACTATCGGCAAGACCATGATTGGGATCGCTATGTCGAACGGTTCGAGTCGCTGATGGACGAGCGCGGCGTGCCCGGCAATCTCGACCAGGGCGCGTTCGGGCGAGAGGCGAGTTGTCTCCTGTGCAGCGAAGCGACCCCGGAGCAATGTCATCGCCGCCTGGTTGGCAACCGAATTGCTCGGGTCTGGGGAGACGTGGAGATTGTGCATCTCGTGTAAGGCAACGCTCCCGCGAGATGCGAGCGACTCAGGACAAGGGGAAACGTTAGCGCGTGTCGAACACCCAGGCGCCGCCGAGCATCGTCGCCAGTGGCGTCACCGCCGCTAGGTCTTCAGGCGCGATTGCAAGGGGGTCGCGGTCGAGGATGGCCAGGTCGGCGAGCTTGCCTGCTTCGATGGATCCTTGGATGCGTTCGCGGCCGGTGACGAAGGCGCCGCCGGTGGTGTAGGAGCGGAGGGCTTCGGTGACGGTGAGGCGTTCGGCCTGGTCGAGGGGGCGGCCGGCGACGGTGGTGCGGTTGACCGCGGCGTGGATGCCAATCCAGGGGTTGAAGTCGGTGATCGGGGAGTCGGAGGAGCCGGCCAGCGGCACCCCGGCCGCGAGGTAGGCGCGCATCGGCATCGCCCGCGCCGCCCGCTCGGGACCGACCGCGTTGACGAACCCTTCGCCCAAGTGGGTCAGGAACGGTGAGGAGACGACGGCCGGGATCGCGTGCTCAGCCATCAAGCCTAGCGTGTTCGGGGTCGGGAAATAGGCGTGGTGGACCCGGTGCCGGAGCCAGGGCTTCGGATTGGCCGCGTGGGCGGCGGCGTAAGCCCCGACGACGACCTCCTGCGCTTCGTCGCCGCAGGTGTGGATGTCCATTGACCAGCCAAGCTCGTGGAGCCACCGGATGAGCTGGCGCAAGCGGTCCGGCGCGACGACCCAGGTGCCGTGGTTGTTTGGCTCATCAAGGTAGGGCTCGTACATCCGGGCCGTGCGGTCGCTCATGCCGCCGTCCGGCATCAGCTTGATCCCCTCCAGCCGGAGCAAGTCGTCGCCGAAGCCGCCCATCACGCCCAGCGAGGTGAACCACTCCTTCAGCCCGGCTTGGGTTTCCGGCGGGTCGAAGCCCCAGGCGGCGAGCAACAGGTCGGTGCGGACCGTCAGCTGGCCGGTTCGTCGCGCCAGGTCGAAGGCACGGATCTCGGCCGGGTGCAGGCCCGGCTCGGCGACACTGGTGATGCCAGCCGCGTTGTAGGCGCGGCAGGCGGTGGCGATGGCGGCGACGAGGTCCGCCTCGGCCGGCGCCGGCAGATACCGCAGGATCAGCTCCTTGGCCCGGTCCCGGAAGAGCCCGGTCGGCTCACCCGCATCGTCGTGCTCGAACGAGCCGGCGTAGAGGACGTCGGCCGGCGGGTCGGGGCTCTGCCGGGTGATGCCGGCGAGACGGAGCGCGGCCGTGTTGGCGACCAGTTTGTTCCAGACCCGGTGCAGGGCGACCGGATGGTCGGGGGCGACCGCGTCCAGGTCGTGCCGGGTGGGGTGGCGGTGCTCGACGAGGAGGCTTTCGTCCCAGCCGCGGCCGACGATCCAGCCGCCCGGCGGCGTCGTCGCCACCCGCGCCGCCACGCGCTCCAGGATCTCGCTCATGCCGCGGCAGTCGTAGAGCTGGACCTGGTGCAGCATGACGCCGGTGCCGAGCAGGTGGTTGTGGGCGTCGATTAGGCCAGGAATCACCGTCGCCCCACGCAGATCTTCCGTCGTCGTCCCGGATCCGGCCAGGGATCGCGCGTCGTCATCGGTGCCGACGGCGACGAAACGGCCATCCTTGATCGCGACGGCGGTCGCGATCCCGTCGTGGGCGTCCATGGTGCGGACGACGGCGTTGACGAGCAGCAAATCCGGGGCAAGCGACCGTGCTGGCACCGCCATCATCCTTCCTCACGTCGTCTCATGTTTGGCGTCAGGCAAGCGGCATGATCCACGACGCGACGCCGGCTGGCGGGCACCGTTCGCCGGGCCGTCGGGTGCCACGCACCGGACGTCAATATACCGTGCCAAAGGAGGTAACACGATGAACGCGGACGAGGCAGAGCGGTTCGACTTTCGGCACTGGATCGAGGTCGACCCAAAGCTCCTGGTCGGCAAGCCGGTCATCAAGGGGACAAGAATTCCCGTTTCGCTGATTCTCAACCTCATTGCACATGGAGGATCTTTTACCGAGATCATCGAGGATTACCCCATCCTGTCCATCGACGATATTCGCACCGCGATCCTGTACGCGGAGGCGCATCTTGATCGGGAAGAGGGCTTCTCGCTAACCGCGCGGCTTTGACGCGCTTCTTGCTCGATGCGAACCTCTCGCCTCGAACCGCGCGGTTTCTCATCGCTACCGGTGGTCACCGTTCGCCCGGGCGTTTACGATCGCGCGAATGAGCAGCAGCAAAGCAATGGCGACGAGCTGGCCGCCAAGGATCACCCGATTGAGATCGAGCGCGGGTTGCCAGATCACCGCGTCGCCCTTGATCACGAAGACACCGGCCGGCGCGGCGACGACGCCGAAGCCGCCGCCCGAGCCACTGCCGCCGTTCTCCGGGGCCCGCCCGCCACCGGCGCCGCCCATGACCTTCGCCACCGGGATGACCGTCACCCCGTCCTTGTCGATCGGGTCGCCGAACACGCGCTTCACGGTGATCGTGTCACGCGCCTGAGCGAGGAGCTGCTGAACGTCCAAGACCATCACCTCCACCAAGGATCACTAATCGCGCCGGTAGCCGCGGTGCGCGACGCGCATTCCATGCCACGCCCGGCGGCTGGACATCGGTTGTGATCGGTCGACGGCTGGGACCGCGCCCGCGCGAAGACGGTGCGCCGGAGGCGGCGGGACGGCGTGCGTGGCGGCGTGGGCGATCTCCTGGCCCTCGCTGCCATTCGGTATACTCGTCCGGTGAATGAGACAGTTCGGAGTCCGGCCGGGGCAGCATCCGCGGCCGGCAACAGGACCAGTGGCGAGGGTGGCAAATGACCGAGGCGAAAGCGACTGAGCAACGTGAGATCGCGATTGAAGCCCTGCTGGCCGAGGACCGCACCTTTCCGCCGCCACCCGAGTTCGCGGCGCAGGCGGACATCCAGAGCAACGAGATCTACGAGCGGGCCGCCGCCGACCTGGAGGGGTTCTGGGCGGAGGAAGCGGCCAAGCTCGAGTGGTTCACGCCCTGGGAGACGGTGCTGGAGTGGAAACCGCCCTACGCCAAATGGTTCCTCGGCGGCGAGTTGAACGTCTCGGTCAACTGCCTCGATCGCCACGTCGCGGCGGGCAAGGGCGACAAGGTCGCCTACTACTGGGAAGGGGAGCCGGGCGACCGCGCCGCGATCACCTACGCCGAGCTGCTAACCGAGGTCCAAAAATGCGCCAACGCCCTCAAGGAGCTGGGGGTGGGACGGGGCGACCGGGTCGCCATCTACATGCCGATGATCCTCGAGCTGCCGATCGCGATGCTGGCCTGCACCCGGATCGGCGCCCCGCACACGGTCGTCTTCGGCGGCTTCTCGGCCGAGTCGCTGGCCGACCGCATCAACGACTCCCAAGCGAAGCTGGTGATCACCGCCGATGGCGGCTACCGGCGCGGCAAGCCGAGCCCCCTGAAACCGAACGTCGACGCCGCGCTGTCGCTCTCCACCACGGTCGAGCGGGTGCTCGTCGCCCGGCGGACCGGCGAACCGGTCGCGATGGTCAATGGGCGTGATGTCTGGTGGGACGAGATCGTGCCGGGCCAGGATGCGCGATGCGAGCCGGAGCGGATGCAGAGCGAGGATATGCTCTTCCTCCTCTACACCTCCGGCACCACCGCCAAGCCGAAGGGCATCCTCCACACCACCGGCGGCTACCTGACCGGGGTGGCGACGACGCACCGCTCCATTTTCGACATCAAGGATGAGGACGTCTTTTGGTGCGCCGCCGACCTCGGCTGGGTCACGGGCCACTCCTACATCCTGTACGGCCCGCTGACGAACGGCACCACTGGCGTCATGTACGAGGGGACGCCGGATTACCCCGACCCCAGCCGCTGGTGGGACATCGTCGAACGGTATCAGGTGACGATCCTCTACACGGCGCCGACCGCGATCCGGGCCCACATGAAGTGGGGGCCGCACCACGCGGCGCGGCACGATCTGTCGTCGTTGCGGCTGCTTGGCACGGTCGGCGAGCCGATCAACCCCGAAGCCTGGATCTGGTATCAGCAACAGATCGGCGGCGGCCGCTGCCCGATTGTCGATACCTGGTGGCAGACGGAGACCGGGATGGCGCTGCTGACGCCGTTGCCCGGCATCACGACCACCAAGCCCGGCTCGGCGACCAAGCCGTTCCCAGGGGTGGATGCCGACATCTTCGACAACGACGGCAACGCGGTCCCCCTCGGCGAGGGGGGCTACCTGGTGCTGAAAAAGCCGTGGCCGGCGATGCTGCGCGGTATCTACAACGATCCGGAGCGGTACGAGCGCACCTATTGGAGCCGGTTCCCCGGCGTCTACTTCCCCGGCGACGGGGCTCGTCGCGATGCCGACGGCGATTACTGGCTGATGGGCCGGGTGGACGACGTGATGAACGTCTCCGGTCACCGCCTGAGCACGACCGAGATCGAGAGCGCCCTGGTCTCGGACGACCGGGTGGCGGAAGCGGCGGTGGTGGGGCGGCCGGACGACCTCACCGGGGAGGCGATCTTCGCCTTCGTCATTGCCAAGAGCGGGATCGAGACCAGCCCCGCCCTGGGTGAGGAGCTGCGCCAGCATTGCGCCGCCAAGATCGGCCCCATCGCCCGGCCGAAGACGGTGATGTTCACCCCCGACCTGCCGAAGACCCGCTCCGGCAAGATCATGCGCCGCCTGCTGCGCGACATCGCCACCGGCCGCGAGCTGGGTGACACCACCACCCTGGCCGACGCCGGCGTGGTCGAGCAAATCCGCGACGCCTCCCGCGCCGGCAAGGATGACGAGTAGAAGCGAGATCGGACGAGCGATCAGGGAATAAAGCATCCGTTCTGTCGCGTGCTATCCTCACCAGATGCGGCAGGTTCTCGCCAACCTCTCGACGTGGGAAGCCAGACCGCGTTCATCGAGCGCGAGGTGCCGAGATCACGCCGCTCCTTCGAAATCACCGAGGACTTCGTCCGTGCCAAATACCACCATGACCATGGCGCTCAATGGAGAAGTCTCGCTTGAAGACTTTGCCCAAGCAATGGCTCGCTTTCGTGGCCTAGTTGACGCGCTCAAAGCTGAAGTCAGTCCGGACGCGCGCATCGACTGGCTGGTTGATGAGCTGGAACATGATGGAGCCGTGGCCACGGTTCGGGGAATATCGCCAACCATGGATGCCGTTGAACCGGTTTCCATCGCCTACCTCGTCGTGGGACGGGCGCTTGCTGATGGGCGGAGGGTTCCATACTCGACACGGGTTGCGCAAGAAGTGGAGGCGCTGGCCGGGCTTCTGGGTGGGCCGATCACCTCGATTCGATTCGAAACCGGAGCATACGACGTCACCGTTGTCGACCCCGCGGGAGATGGGAAGCGACCGCCAATGAGTGCCGCGTACGGAGCGGTGCAAGGCCGAGTCCAGACCCTTACCAGCCGGCAGTCGTTGCGATTCACGCTGTACGACGCCGTTCATGATCGAGCGGTCGCCTGCTATCTCGACGCGGACCAGCAGGAATTGATGCGAAATGCCGGGGATCGGCGAGCGAGGGTCGAAGGCTGGGTAAGCCGGGACACCGCCACGGGACGGCCCATCACGATTCGGCGAGTGCGCCACATCACGCTCTTGGCCGATGTGGCGCCGGGTTCGGCGATGCTGGCCGCCCGCGGCATCGCTCCCCTCGGACCCGGTGATCCCTCGGCGGTTGAGGCCATCAGGCG
>JACCYK010000556.1 GCA_013696525.1 Chloroflexia bacterium | reverse complement strand
GCCGGGGTCGATCTCAACGAGTCGCTCGAAATGGTCGATGTCGGCGATGTCTCGGTGATCCCGGCGAATATCGAGAAGACCTTCGACCAGATCGACAAGGCGGTCGCCTATCTCCACGAGCGGGCGGTCTTCCCCGTCATCCTGGGCGGCGACCACTCGATTGGCTATCCGGACGTGCGCGGCTTGTCGCCCTATGTCGATGGCAATATCGGCATCATCCACTTCGACCGTCACTCCGACCTCTCGGAGTACAATCTCGATGAACGGATGCACGGCACGCCCTTCTTCCACGCCACGAACATCCCGAACGCGCCGCCGGTGAACTTGGTCCAAATCGGCATCGGCGGCTGGACCGGCAGCCGGAAAGGGGTCCAGGTCGCCCGCGAGCGGCAAGCCACCGTGATTACGGTGACCGACATCGAGCGTTGGGGTCTGGAGCGGATCGCCGAGATGGCGTTGGAGATCGCCTGGAAGAACGCCAAGACCGTCTTCCTCTCGTTCGATATCGACTGCATCGATCCCGGCTTTGCCCCCGGCACTGGCACCCCGGAGGCGGGCGGCCTGCTGCCGCGGGAAGTGCTGCGGATGCTCAAGATCGTCACCCGCGAGGGGATCGCCGGGTTGGAGGTGGTCGAAGTGGCGCCGCCCTATGACGTCGGCGACATCACCTCGTTGCTCGGCGTGCGCGTTATCAATGACGTGCTGGGCACCCTGGTCGAAGCCGGCAAGTTAGGAACCCGGCCGGATGAGACGATCAAAGTCGAGCCGGCGGTCGAAGCGGCCAAGGACGACATCGAGCCGGCCGGTGGCTGATTGGCCCGGCTTGAATTGCCATGCCTCGGGGTGCCATCATCCGCACTATGAATCAAGCGCGGGAGGCGAGCCCGGCCGGGTATCCCACATCCACCGCCATCATTGGGCCGGCCGATCACGCCCCGCGGGCGTGGCAGCCGCCGGGGCCGGAACCGGCGCGCCGCCGGCGACGCTCGGTTTGGGGTGAGCTCTGGCGCTGGCTGCTGACGGCCATCATCTTCGCCCTTGTCGCCGGTATCGTCCTGATGGTTGGCTTGGTGCTGGCGGTCTACTGGCAGGCGCGCACCGACCAGGTGCGGCCGGTGGACGCGATCGTGGTGCTGGGGACGGCCCAATACAACGGCCGGCCCGGCCCGGTGCTGGAAGCCAGGCTGGAGCGCGCCCTGGAGGTCTATCAAGCCGGCTTCGCCCCGGTCATCGTGGTGACGGGCGGCCGGGCGCCGGGGGACCAGTTCACCGAGGCCGAAGCGGGTGAGCGGTTCCTGCTGGCGAATGGGGTGCCGCCGGCGGCGATCGTGCGGGAGAACGAGGGGCGGGATACCTGGCAGAGCATGCTGGGGGTGGCCGAGGTGCTATCGCCAGGCGACGATCAGCGCCTCTTGCTGGTCAGCGACGGCTTTCATCTGCTGCGGGCCAAGCTGATGGCTCGCGATCTCGGCTTCGAGCCCTACGGCGCGGCCGCGGTCGACAGCCCGATCGTGGCCGGCGGCGGCGGGGAGCTTTCCTTCGCCATTCGCGAAGCGGTTGCCATCGCCGTCCACGTCCTGACCGAGCGCTGACCCCGACCGCTACAACGGCTGGCGGCCGGCGTAGCCGCTGTCGAGATCGTGCCAGAACGCGATCCGGTCTTCGCCCAGATGCCAGCAGAGGTAGACAAAGCGGCCGTCGCGGCGGGCTGGGAAGTCGATCACGCCATGGTCGAGGTCCTTGATCTCGACCCCGAGGGCGGTGACTTGGCGGACCCCGGCGGCGATCTTGAGCGCCAGCCGGCGCAGGTCTCGCTCCAGCTCGGCCACCCGCGGGCCGGAGCCGTTGCCGCGCATGGCCGGGGTCAGCGCCTTGAGCGACCGCTGGATCCGCAACGCCGCTTCCCGGTCCGCCCGCAGCGTGACCAGGAGCGGGCTCAATTGGCGAATGAGACCGTTCGCTTCGTCGAGCGTGAACAACCGGCGAAACCGCGGCGATGGGTTCGGCGCATCGTCCGCCACGGGCGGTCCTTTCCTATCCTGGCGACGTCGCGGCCCGTTTGAGCAACCGGGCCATGAGCCCCGGCTTTTTCGGCGGTTTGGCGGCGTCTTCGAGGCGCTGCCGCAGCGCGGCCGGGAGGCGCCGCTGGTCGGGCTGGATCAGCCGTGTCCCCGGCGGGTCGGCGTCCGGCGCCTCTGGGATGATGACATCGATCGCCTCGTACAGACCCAGTTTCTGAGCGGCGGCGGCCTCGGCGGCCTCGATGTAGAGGCCGAGCAGGGCAACGCCGTCCAACTCCGCCTCAACCAACCGCCGCACCAGGCGCTCCGCTTTGCTATCCAGCAGCCGTTGCAGCTCGGGGATCAGCCGGGCCGGGATGTGCGCCCCGCCCATCATGCCGCCGCCGAAATCGACTCGGATCGGCATCGCGCGGGCGATCGCGACCGGCAACCCGGCTTCGCCAAAGAGTCGTGACGGTGGCCGCATCAGCATCCCCAGGCCACGGTCGACCCGCGCCTCCCAGGCGCTGAGGCCGGAGCGGGGGAGGAGATAGCTGGGCTGGCTGGCGGCGAGTGCCTGGGCCAGACCATAGCTGATGATATTGGCGCCTTGTTCCTGACCGGCGCCGGCTCGTTCATACCCGACCCGGGCGGCGCGGACGATCCGGGCCGACCACTCCGGGGCGTGGGGGACGACCGTTTCCGGCTCGGCCTGACCGGTCACGGCCGCGACATAGCGCGCGACAATGGCTGGATCCAACAGATGGAGGGTGCAAAGCTCGGTCATCGTGATCGATCCCCAAGGTGCCGCCGGTGATTCACGGGTATCATCGCATGCGGTAGCCGCTGGCGCCGGGTATGTGCCGGTCAAGACAACAGGACGGGAAACGTGGCGGGAATCGCGGTCGCGGCCGATTCGTGGCGGCCAGGGCCGGGAGGCGGCAGGCGCGTGCTCGCGGTCGGGACACCGGCGCGGCTGAATCGTGCCTGGCGCCGGGCCGGCTGGCAAGTGGACCGACACGCGCTCGATCTCGGTCCCGCCGCCGATCTGGCCGGGCGCCCGTTCACGCCGCCGGTCAAGGCGTGGCCGCATCCGGACGCCGCCTACGATGCGGTGGTCATCCACGATCAACTGGCGCATGTGGTCGACGATGAAGCGGCGATCGCCGAGGCGGCGCGGGTGCTGCGGCCGGGCGGCCGGTTGCTGCTCCGGGTACCGCGGGATGGGCCGCTGGCCTGGCTCGATAGCTATAATCTCTACCGGTATCTTCGCGACTTTACGAAGCGCGGCGCCTCCTTGTCCGAGACCCGCGGCATCGGCTGGCGCCGGCACTATCCGCGCCACGATCTCGTCCGCTTGCTCGGCGCTCAATTTCGCGTGACCGCGATGGCGACGGAAGGCGCCGGCTTTACGGACATTGCCCGCTTGATTCCGCTCATCGTCTTCCGCTGGCTATTGCGCTGGGATCGCGGCGTTGCGCTGGCGTGGCCACTTGTTGACCTCGTCGCCCGGCTGGATGACCGGCTGGGCGCGGGGCCGTTTGGGTATTACGTTGTGGTGAAGGCTGAGCGGACGCGGGTGCCGGCGCCAGGGTGGGAGTGAGGACAAGGCGGGTTGCTCACCGCGATCGCCGTTTCGACGCCACCGGAAGCTAGAGTCATCCGGCTGACCCCACGAAAGCTTCCTAAAGGGGCTGAAGAAGCTCGGTTTTCTCGTCACGTGCCGGATTTGAGCCACGCGCAGCTTCCTTCAGGATGCTTTCGTGGGGTCAGCCGGGTGTCTTTAGCGCCCGGTGAAGCAAGGACGGCGATCGCGCCGGTCCGGTCATTCCCAACCCAAGAGGTTAGCGAGCTACCGCCTCCCGGAGCCCGGCCGGGGCAGGCACCTCGACTTCGACCGGCGTGATGACGCGATCGACCAGGCCGGCGGTGTTGGCCACGCCCAGCTCCCGCATCATCAGGCTGAAGGTGGGCTCCAGCTCGGCCATGATCGCCCCCTTGGTCTCATCCGGCAGGTCCCACAACTGGCGCTTGAAGGGGCCGAAGCCGCGCTTGCGGGTCGTGTAGTAGAACTGGGCGTCGGTTTGGTCCGGCTTGCGCTCGTCCTGATGGTTCGCCGCCAGGTGGGCGTAGATGTCGTCACGGAGCGCGGCCGGGAAGGCGTCGCTGTCGTAGATCTGGTTTTGGAAGGCGGTCGCCAGATGGACCTCGATCGCGTTCGCCCGGGCGAAGCGGCCGAACGCCGCCGTGGGCAGGGTCGAGGCGCCGTGCTGGACCGCGCCGCCCAATCCGTAGTCCTCGCGGGCGACGCGTGAAAGCTCGGCCAGGACGTCGAATTCGACCGCGACCTCGGCGATCGAACCGTCCGCCAGGACCACGCCGCCGTGGCTGGTGCCGGTCTGAACGCTGATCTTGCTGATGCCCGGCACCTCGCCCCCGGCGGCGTCGGCTTGACTCGCCAGGTTCCGGACATAGCCGTCCATGAAGGCGGTCAGATCCTCGACCGTGCTGTTGCGGGCGCCGACCTCGCCGATCTCGCCGCCGACCGAGACCGTGATCCCCGCCGGCTCCCGCTCCCGGATGAACCGCGTCATCTCGGCGGTGTGGCGGGCATTGAGCGCCTGCTGTTTGGTAATCGTGGGGAGAGAGATGTCGACGATGGTCGAGGCATCGATGTCGATGTTGTAGTAACTGGCGGCGATCGCCTCGGCGGTCAGATCGCGGATCGCTTGCAGCTCACCTTCCGGATCTTGGGCGTATTTCTTGGCGTTGACCTGATAGTGGTCGCCCTGAATGAAGACCGGCCCCCGGTGCCCCTCTTTGATCGCGGCGGCGAGGGCGTTGGCGGCGTATTCGCCGGGGCGCTGCTCGGTGTAGCCGATCTCGGAGCGGGCCAGCTCGAACAGCACGATCTTGCAATCATTCGCCCTGGCCGCCCGGAGGACGGTGCGCATCACCT
>JACCYK010000528.1 GCA_013696525.1 Chloroflexia bacterium | reverse complement strand
GATTGGGCCTGCTCGACCAGCCGCTGAATCCCGGCCAGGGCGGTATCGGCGCCGGTGGCGACGACCCGGACCCGGATCGCGGCCCCGGCCACCACGGTGCCGGCCACGACCCGCCCGCCCACGCCCTTCTCGATCGGCCGGGATTCGCCGGTGATCATCGACTCGTCGAGCTCGGCTTCCCCCTCGGTGATCTCACCATCGGCGGGAACGCGGCCGCCGGGCCGGACCAGGACGACATCGCCGGGCCGCAGGGAGGCGATGGGGACGGTCTCGGTCCCGGTGGCGGTGATCCGCTCCGCCTCGTCGGGGAGGAGCGCGGCCAGCGCATCGAGCGCCCCCCGCGCCTGTCCGATCGCCCGCATCTCCTGCCAGTGGCCGAGGAGCATGATGTCGATCAGGAGCGCTAATTCCCACCAGAAGTCGAGGTTGAACCAGCCGAGGCTGGTCGCCAGGCTGGCGGCGAAGGCGACCCCGATCGCGAGCGAGATCAGCAGCATCATCCCCGGCTTGCGGGCGCGCAGCTCGCTCCAGCCGCCGGCGAGGAAGACGGCGCCGCCAAAGAGGAAGATGAAGGTGCCCAGCCCGGGCCCGATGAGATTGCTGCCGGGGAACATCGGCATCGAGAAACCGAACCATTCCTGGATCATGTGGCTGTAGAGGATGATCGGGATGGTCAGGATTAGGCTGATCCAGAACCGGCGCTGGAACACGTCGGCGTGCCCGGCATGGCCGCCGCCATGACCGGCATGCGCCCCGTGCCCGCCGTGCCCCCCGTCCGCCATCGCTTGATGATCCAGGTCCCGCGGGTCGCCGAGGTCGCCCCGGTGGATCGGGGTCGCCGGCTCCGGCGCGTGATCCGGGCCCGCCTGATGACTCCCCAGGTGGCCAGCCGGATGCGCCGATGGTCGTGGATCAGGCTTGGTTCGTGTGGAATGGCCGTTCATCACGTCCTTATATCCCCCCTGGAATGGATGTTCATTGGATCCTTATACCCCCCTCGGGTATTAAGTCTACGGCCATTGGGTGGTTTTGTCCATCCCGGCATCGCGGATCGCCAGCATTCGGGAGCATGAGCCCAGCCCCGGCCTCGCGCCATCCGCTCGTCTCTGGCGGCCGCCGCGGGGCGGCGGTGACGCGGGCCCGGATCGCTCGCCTGAAGGAAGCGCCCGGTTGGCCCGATTGACAGCGGGGGAGAGCCGTCTATGATCGACGGAACAGCGCCCTGCCGAGTGTCTTCAAGATTGGACCGCGTCATGGTTCGGCCGCCGTCAGCCCACCGTGCTCGGGCCGGGAACGGGCCGGTCTGGGCTCAGGGCGTGCCGGCTGGCGGCGGGACATCAGCGGCCCCACCGGCGCCGCCCGTGATCCGGATCGGGCCGGGGATTCCGGCGCCCCTGACGCCCTTGATCGGACGCCGGCGCGAGGTGGCGGCGCTGCACGAGCTGCTGACGGACCCCGGCGTCCGCCTGGTGACGCTGACCGGCCCCGGCGGCGTCGGCAAGACCCGGCTGGCGATCCAGGCGGCGACCGAGGCGGTTGGGGCCTTCCCCGACGGCGTCTGGTTCGTGCCGCTCGCCGCGATCACCGACCCCGGCCTGATCGTGTCCGCCATCGTCCCGGTGGTGGGGGTGCGCGAAGCCGGCGATGGGCTGCTCATCGACCGGCTCACCGGGTTCCTGCGGCCCAAGCGGCTGCTCCTGGTGCTGGACAACTTCGAGCAGGTCGTCGTCGCGGCGCCGGTGGTGGCCCAGCTCCTCGCCGCCTGCCCGCTGCTCTCGGTGCTGGTCACCAGCCGGGCCCGGGTGCGGATCTACGGTGAGCGGGAATACGAGGTGCCGCCGCTCCGGCTCGAGGCCGAGGCGGCGGCGACATCCGGGGAGATCCCAACCTCCGAGGCGGGCCGCTTGTTCCTGGAACGGGCCCAAGCCGTGCAGGCGGGCTTTGCCCTGACGGCGGAGAACGCGCCGGTAGTGACGGAGATTTGCCGGCGGCTGGACGGCCTGCCGCTGGCCATCGAACTGGGCGCCGCTCGCTGCCGGATCCTCTCGCCGGCGGCGCTGCTGGCGCGCTTGGAACGGCGGTTGTCGCTGTTGACCGCCGCCTCGCCCGCCCTTCCGGAGCGGCAGCGCACGATGCGCGACGCGATCGCCTGGTCCTACGATCTGCTCGAGCCGGCGGAGCAAACGCTCTTTTGTCAATTAGCCGTTTTCGTCGGTGGCTTCACCCTGGAAGCGGCCGAGGAGCTGGCCGGCGGGCCCGAGAACGATCGTGGTGACGTGTTTGACGGGATTGCCGCCCTCGCCGATAGCAGCCTGCTGCGGCTGACACTGGGGCCGAACGGCGAGCCCCGGTTCGGCATGTTCGAGACGATTCGCGAGTACGCGCTGGAGCGGTTGGCCGCCGGCGGCCGGGAAGACCCGACCCGGGAGCGGCATGCTGCCTACGTTCTCTCGCTGCTCGAGCGGGCCGAGCCAAACCTGGTTGGGCCCGAGGCACGAACCTGGTTTGCGACCCTGGATGCCGAGATTGACAACATCCGGGCCGCCTGGACTTGGCTCTCTCGCGCCGGCGACCAGGCCGCGCTGCTCCGCGCGGCCGGCGCCTTGTGGCGATTCTGGTACGCCCATGGCGACCATGCCGAGGGGCGGACCTGGCTGCGGCAAGCCCTGGCGGGCCCGGACGATGTAGCGGACGGCCAGCGGGTGAAGGCGTTGACGGGCGCCGCCCTCTTGGAGCACTGCGGCGGCAACGATGCCGGCGCGATCGCGCATGGCGAAGCCGGCTTGGCGCGGGCCCGAGCCCTGGATGACCCGGACGGGACGGCGGTGGCGCTCTATATCCTGGGCAAGATCGCGGCCGATGCCGGGCACTACGAGCGGGCCGAGGACCGGTTCGACGAGGCGCTCCGTCTGTTCCGGGGCCAAGACAACCAGGTGTGGGCCGGGCTCACCCTCGGTCAACTGGGTTGCATCGCCTATGGCCGGGAGGAGCAGGGCCGGGCGCGAGCCATGTTGGAGGAGGCGCTGGCGTTGCAGCGCGTCACCGGCCATGGCTATGGGGCGGCGGTGTCGCTGCTCTACCTTGGTCACCTCGCCCTGGCCGCCGGCGACGGCTCGGCCGCCGCGCGCTACGAGGAAAGCCTCGGCCGGTGGCGGGA
>JACCYK010000522.1 GCA_013696525.1 Chloroflexia bacterium | reverse complement strand
TCGCTGCCCGGCTGATCTCACCAATAACCTGTTCGCCAACATGCTGGTCCGGCAGGTTCTCGCAGAAGACGCTGACGATCAACGTCACCTTGCCGGTGATGACAAATCCAACATCGTTGGTGACACCGAGCACGCTACCGGTCTTTGTACCCCACCGGGTCCCGTCCGCCTCCGGCAAGTAGCGGGCGATCCGGCGCTTATTCTGTTGCTTTTCAAGCATATCCACCATGCGCGCGCACGACTCGGCGGTGGCGGCCGCGCCGTCGAGAATCGCTCGCACGATCGTTGCATAGTCGTTTGGTGTCGCCCAGTTCTCCGCTTCATCCGCCTCCGCCGGGCGGCCTTTCATCTTCCGGCCGAGTGTCGAGCCAACCATTCCCAGCGACCGCATCGTGGCGTTCACCCGCTCCATCCCGGCTAAATCGATGAGCACGTTCGTCGCCGTGTTGTCACTAATGCTGATCATGAGGTAGATGAGGTCACCCAGCGTCAGCTCGATGCCCTCATGCACATGCAGAAGCACGCCGCTGCCGGCCGCCCGATCGTCATCGCGGAGACGGTAGTGGTCGTCAAGCGCGCGCTCACCGCGGTCGATCTGACGATACAGCTCGACCATCAGCGCTACCTTGACCGTGCTGGCGGCGCCGTACCGGCGATCGCCGTTGCGGGCGAAGGTCTTGCCATCCGGCGCCACGATCGCGAATCCGACCGATCCGCCCGAGGCTTCCGCCGCTCGGGCAATGGTTTCAAGCTCCGTCCAGTCTGTCGCGGGAACCATTGATGATCCAGTCCTTGTCCCGCCGCCGGCGATTTTTCCCCGCCATTGGCCATACCTCGTCCGAGCCTCGTTCGCGGGACAGTATCTCGTAGTCGCGATCCGACCGCTTTGCGCCCGCGACCGTGCTACGATTCCGGTCGTCAGCGTTGAATCTCGTTCCGGGCCGTTGATGGCGATCCCACGGGGATCCGGATGTTCGCTTGGGACCCACACTGTCGTCGGTCGATAGTCGCGAACCACGAGGGTAGACGGAGGTTTTTACAGATGTACGGGATGATCGCCCGCGCCACGGTTAAGCCAGGCCAAGCGGCGGCGTTGCAAGCGCTGCTGGCGGATTGGCGAGCGGCCGTGCGACCGACGGTACCCGGTTCGTTCCTGGAGCTGGTCGGCAACATTGCCGGCAACTCCAATCAGGCGGTGTTCGTCGCCCTGGCGCAGGATCAGGCCGCCTGGGACCAGCTCGCCGCCTCACCCGAGCAACTGGCGTTCTACCAGAAGTTCAACGCGGTGTTCACCGCCGAGCCCACCTGGGAAACCGTCTCGATGGAGATCACCATTCAAGACGAACGCTAATCATCCTGACGACGAATCCGGAGAATGCCAACGGCGGGAGTCAAGCGCTGCGCCTCGGCCGCCGAGGCTTGAATCCGTCGCGCGATCTCCATCCCGCGCACAACCCGCCCAAAGGCGGCAAAACCCTGCGCATCCGGATTGCGTCTGCCGCCAAAATCAAGCTCCGGCTGGTCATTGATGCAGATGAAGAAGTCGGACAAGGCGGAGTCTGGAGCAAAGCGGGCCATTGAGATGGCACCGTCGACATGGGACAGACCAGTCTCCGTCGTCCGCTCCAGCGCGATCGGCGCTTGGGGCAGGTCGGCCCGTTCCTGGTTGACGCCGCCCTGGATCACCTCGATCAGGATTGCGTCGTCCGGCTGATTCCGCGGGTGTACCGTGCGATGAAACCGGCCCCCGTCGTACCAACCGCCATCGACGTATTCCAGGAAGTTCTCGACCGTCACCGGCGCCTGCCGAGGACGGAGCTCGACCTCGATCGAGCCAAGCTCCGTCTCGATCAGGACGCCAACCGCATCAGGCGTGCTCGACGCCGTTTCGGACCGGTCAGACTTCTCGTTTCCGTCTTCCACGCTGCCACCCTCTTCTCGAAGCGACGAGCACTGATGACGATACGCCACTTCGCGCACATCGTCTATGGGCATCTCTGCTCAACCAGAGGCGCGGGATTGGTCAAGATGGACAAGACCCGGATCAGGCCCGCGCTAACGGCGATCCAAATCCGGGCCAATCATATGATCGGGTGGACGTTCCCCCGCGGTTATCCGATCGCTGGGACACGCTAGTCGCGAGTGATCCCGGCGTACTGGAGCCACGCCACCACCGCGACCATCGCCGCCTGAACGAGGACGACCGACACGCCGAGCGCCGTCGGCGAGGCACCCCCGAATAGCAGCAGACCAAGACTGGCCACGATCCAGAGGACGTTGAACGCGACGATAGCGCCGATAAGCGGACGCGACCTGGCGCCCGCTAGTACCGCCACGAGAAGCACGACGACAAACGGAATCAGAATGACCGCCGCTCCACGAAGGAGCGATGTGGACAGGCCAAGATGCAAGCTGAGCCAGCCGGTGGCCGCCAACAAGAAGACGGCGCTGCCGCCGCTTCCAATTGCATCAAGCAGCAGCACCGGTTGGAGACTGGTTCGTGTCGTTTCGCTAGGATTGGCTGTTGAGGGGGCTCCCCGCGGATGGATGTCCTGCATGCGTGACTCCTTGTGATTCCCTGACCGGCCTACCAAGCGGACCAATACCGCCTCTATCGTCCATGCGCAAACGGATCGCGTCGATTACCTCGCGGGTAATTGTTTGAGCGCAATAGTTGCCGTATCCTCAAGCCATGATGATCGAAGTTGCCACGGCCAACAGTCCAGTCGGTGATCTGCTCCGCGGTTGGCGCCAGCGACGGCGCCTCAGCCAGTTGGCGCTGGCCACCGAAGCCGAGGTCTCCTCCCGGCATCTGAGCTTTCTCGAAACGGGACGGGCCCGGCCGAGCCGGGAGATGCTGCTGCGGCTGGCCAACCGGCTCGCCGTCCCGCTCCGGGAGCAGAACGCGCTGCTCGTCGCCGCCGGCTTCGCCCCGGTCTACGCCGAGCGGCCACTTGACGATGCAGCGATGATCGAGGCGCGGCGGGCGGTCGATCTCGTACTTAGAGGTCACGAGCCATACCCAGCCCTCGCGATCGACCGCTACTGGTCGTTGGTCGCGGCGAACCAATCGGCGGCGGCGCTGCTCGTCGGGGTCGCGCCAGAGCTGACCGGGCCGCCGCTCAACGTGCTTCGCGTGAGCTTGCATCCAGACGGGCTGGCACCGCGAATCT
>JACCYK010000516.1 GCA_013696525.1 Chloroflexia bacterium | reverse complement strand
AGCCGGAACTGGGTGGCGAGGGCAAGCAGTCCGCCCGTGCCGTTCCGGTTCGTCAGCACGACCAGGCCCAGATTGGAATCCGGCAGGAAGCAGACCCGGGAGTTGAAGCCATACGTGCTGCCGGTGTGCGAAACCAGGCGCTGGCCCCCATACGTGCCGGCCTCCCAGCCGAGGGCGTAGTGGCTGGTTGCCGCGTTTAAGAACGCGGGCGTCTCCGATCCGAAGCCCCGGGCCACGCCCGGCTCCCAGGTTTTTTCCAGGTTCTCGGCCGAGACGACGCGCCCGCCGTCGGGGGCGACGCCTCGGTCCAGCTCGGTCTGGATATACCGCGCCATCTCCCCTGCGCTCGACCACAGGGCTCCGGTCGGCTCCACAAACGTGATCCACTCGTCGTCCAGGAGCGGAGGCAGCGGCACCGGGTTGCCCTCCAGGTCCGGGGCATGCGGAATGGCATAGTCATTCGCGGCGACCACCTCGCTCAGGGAAAGCGTCGTGCGGGGCATCCCGATCGGATTCAACACTCGATCTCGCAGCGAGACGGCGTAGGCGTGGGCGAGATCATCCGCGGCGCCGCCATCAGCGACCGCCGCCGCGAAGCCGCCGGCCGCCACCATCTGGTTGCTGTACTGGAACTTCTCGCCGAACGGGGCGGTCAGCGGCAGCCGGGCCATGTCTTCAATCAGCAGCTCGGGTGTCAGCTCCTGGGCGCGGAATTGGAACTCGAGATCGCGACGTGGCAGACCGCTACAGGCACAAAAGGCGTCCCGCATCGTGAGCCGCGGCGCTAGTTCCGGATCGGCGACCGCGAATGTCGGCAGCAAATCGGCCAGCGGTGTCTCCCAGGACAGCCGTCCCGCGTCCACCAGCGTCCCCACGAGCATGGCACTGAATGACTTGGTGACCGAGCCAATACGGAGCAACGTGTCGGCGGTGATCGGTGCCGGCTGTCCCAGCTCGCGGACCCCGAAGCCTTGCAAAAATGCGACCTCGCCCCCCTGGACAACTGCCACCGCCGCACCGGGCACACCCAGCTCGGCCACCTTCGCCGTGATGTATGCCTCGAACGCGGCCAGCCGCTCGCCGTTCAACGGCAGCGGCGTGACGCCGGTCAGGTCCGGAAGGTCGCTCGGTTGCGGCGTTGCCGCTGGCGTCGCTGCCTGAGCCGAAGCCCGTTTTTGAGCGAAGCTCGTTGTGACAATGTTGGCCGCCGCAATTCCGGCGGCCAGCAGCGTCGCACGGCGGGAAACACGGCGGCCCAACGGAGGCGCGCCGTGACGATCGCATCGACAGGTGTCCAATGGTCATCTCCTCGTGTTGCTGATCGCCTCTCAGACGGAGATCCGGTCTCCGTCCTCAAGGAAAAAGATGTCCGGCTGGTCGGTCACGCCCGCTTGCTCCATCGTCTCGCGCAGATCATCGGAATTTGCGAAGAGCCGCGCCCGCTCGAGGTCGTCCCAATCCAGGAGGATCACGACCTCATTGGCGTCGCCGGCGCCGCGATAGATCCCGCCCGCCCCGCGAGCCGTTGGCCCGCCGCGTCAGCCCGTGCGCATCGAAGACCGGCCTCCAGGCGCCGTGGTTCGGGACCTTATGGCGGATGAGCATCGCGAGCATCAACCACTCCTTTTCCCCAGGTCGCCAGGTCTTGTCGAATCAGCTCTCGCCGGGGCTGTAGAGGCGCGGGATACTGTCTGCCGACCAACATAAATTCCCAGCCGAATCCCGCCATGACTGCCTACCTCTCTCTGCCCCTGTCCCATGGCGTCGGCGGCTGCCTGAGCGACGCCGGCCGCTGTGTATCCCGAGACAAACATCGTGACCGGCGGCGCAGACCGCGTCACAGATGGTCGCAAAGTCGCTACTGGCGGCAGCGCCGAGCCAGAGGGCGCGAACCTCCGCTCCTCCGAAGGATGTCCCAGACTGCGTCACCGTCTTGACGCTTCGCCCCTATGGCGCGCGATTGCTACCGACGAGCGGGGATTCCGGCGCCAGCAGGGTCGCAATGGCGGCACCAACGGCCACGCTGGCGTTCGAGACGAGGAAGTTGCCCGCGTCATCGAATGCCTCTTCGTTCACGGTCACCGATACCGCAATGGCCACCTTGCGAGCGGGGAAATAGGCCATGAATGCGGCGTAACCGCCAAAGGCGGGATTCTGCGCGAGCCAATCGCCCACCAACCAGATGCCAAGACCGTAGGGGGTTTGTTCACTCAGGGACATGCAGGTGGCGCAGCCATCGATGGGCGAACCGAACCCGGCCAGGGTTCTGGACGTTTGCTCCCGGTATGAACCCGGCGATAGGAGGACGCCTTCACCAATGGCGTCAACCGAGGCAGCGAGGTCGACGATGTTCGTCGTCTGGATGGCGCCACGGGCGATCGTCCATGAGGGGTTCCAGAAGGTCGACTCTTCGTAAAACCGCACCTCGGGCGGGATCTCCAGCACGGACTTCCGCTCCGAGGTGAAAGCCTGCAGCACGGGATCCGGAATCTCCGGCGTGCCGAAGCTGGCGGTATTGACCAGTCCAAGGGGATCCAGCACCAGGTCGCGCAAGACCTGGTCCAGTGGCTCGCCGGTGATTCGCTCAATCGCCAAGCCGAGGATCACATAATCCGTATGAGAATAGGCCCAGCTTTCCCCGGGCACAAAAAAGCGGCCCGCATCGAGACCAATGGCGATGAGCTCTTCCGGCGTCCACTGGCGGAAGGGATCGGCAGCATTGGCGGCAGCGAAGGCATCAGTGGTGACGTAGTCGGTATACCCGGCGGTCATGTTGGCCAGCATGCGCAGGGTGGCGTTGTCCGCGTTCGGCAGATCCGGCAACCAGGTAGAGAGGGGATCGTCCAGGCTCACGACGCCGCGATCGACCAGGATCAACAGGGCCGTGGATATATAGGAAATGGCGATCGCTCCATTGCGGAAATGCATCTCGGGCGTGGCCGGAACGCCACTCATGGATTCGCCGCGGGCGATGGTGACCAATTCCTCGCCATCGATCAGGACCCGGACGATCGCCGCCTTGAGGTGATACTCCCCAATGGCCGCATCGACGAGCGCCACGATCTCCTTCGCACTGGCCCCTGACGTAGGAGGGGCGACGAGAAGTGCGGCCGGCGACGGCGTTGCCACCGCTGTCCCAGCCCAGGGAGGCATCAGCGCGGCGGCGCCGAGGGTCATGCCGGTCAGCATCTGGCGGCGCGAACAGCGATCAGTGGACATCAATGACGTCATGCGTTTCCTCATTGTTCGGTGCAGGCACTGGTCGCGGCACGCCGCCTGGCACGCGGCGTTCGCCCGCGGCACCCACGGCCCTGTTAGTCCGCGCAGCAGGAGGTCAAGTCATACCAGGTATCCGGGTGGCGCACGCCCGCGACCACCTGCCGCACCGCTTCGACCACCAGCTCCGGCTGATCCTGATGAATGTCGTGGCCGCTCTCGCTCGCCACGGAGAAGCGCGCGTCCGGGACGAGCGTGGCCTGTTGCTCGTTCGCCGCCCGCAGGAATGCTTCCAGTTCCGCGGATGTGAAACCCTGCGCGCCTTCCGGTATTGAGAACGGCTTCCCGTGGGCGAGGACGGCCAGGGGCATCGGGCGCAGCGGCGAGGCCGCCACCGCCTCGCGCACCACCGCGTTGTCGGCGCCGTAGCCGGTCGTCTCGGCGTCGCCGTATCCCGGAATCGGAACGACTTCGCCCGAGCCTAACTCCTGGTTGAGCTGTACCAGCGCCTGCCAGCGCTCGGGCGGCATCACGCCCTCCAGCAGCTCGGAGTAGGCATCGACGAGGACGAGGCCGACGACCTCGTCGGGGTAGGTGCTGGCGTAGAGTCGCGCCATGAAGCCGCCCAGCGAGTGGCCCGCCAGGACGTAGGGGCCGGGGATCTCGGCAGACTGCAGCAGCGCGTGGAGCTCGGCCACCATCTCCGGGACGGTGCGGGGCTGGGCGATCGGGTCGCTGCGGCTGGGGAGGATCTCCTCGCCGATGGACGCGTAGGTCCCCGGGCGGTCGTAGGCGCAGACGCGGGTGGATTGGGCCACGGCGGGCAGGACCATCGTCCGCGGCGCGTCGGGATGGAGCAGATCGTCGCTCCAGTAGCGGGCGGACGAGCGGCCGCCTGCCACCAGCACGACGGTGGGGCTGCCGGTGCAGCGGCACTCCAGGTAGAGGTTGCGGCCGCCTTTGTCGACCAGGCCGGCGAAGTCACCGCTGTCCCGGACAGGAGGCGCAACCGCTGGCGTGGCGTGTTGGGCCAGGGTAGCGCGGCGCTTGGCGGCACCAAGCGTGGCCGCGGCGAGACCGGCGGCGCCGGTCCGGAGCGCGGTGCGGCGGGAGCAGCGGTGACCCGCTCGGAGCGTTCGACCACGATCGGCTCGACCAGTATCCGCTTCCGTCCTCCCAAACGACGATGTCACGATCCCTGTTGTCATGGCTAGTTCCATCCGCTGACCATTGCTCACCCCCTCGCCGTCGTCTATCAAACGGTCGGGCGCCCCACGTCCTCCAGCAACCAGATATCCGGACGGTCCGTCACTCCCGCCCGCTCCATCGTCTCGCGCAGATCGTCGGAATCGGCGAAGAGGCGCGCCCGCTCGAGGTCGTCCCACTCCAGGAGGATCACGACCTCATTGGGGTCGTCGGCGCCGCGAAAGATCCATCCTCCCCGCGAGCCGTTGGCCCGCCGCGTCACCTCGTCCTCATCGAAGACCGGCCTCCAGGCGCCGTAGTCCGCGACCTTGTGGCGGACGAGCATCGCGGGCATAACAACTCCTTTCGGCCACCTCAACTGTAGGTGGCGTGGAGTTGCCGGTCTATCGGTACATGTACTCTATCGGGAGGAGATGGGTACTCATTTGCGCGAGCCGCGGATAGCCCAACGAGTGGCCGGGAGGCGAGCCGTGGGAGCTGCCCGGCCTCACGGTGGGGGATGCTCGTTTGGGTCGACGAGCCCGCTCGCGATGGCCATGGTGACAGCCGCCGTGCGCGTGCGCGCGCCGAGTTTGGCGAAGATACGGGCAACATGGTTCTCAACGGTGCGCACGCTGATGAAGAG
>JACCYK010000482.1 GCA_013696525.1 Chloroflexia bacterium | reverse complement strand
CGAGCCGACGATGATCGCGCCCAGGATCACGACCGGGTTGCCGCGCGGGTTCAAGCCGAACAGCAGCCAGGCCAGACCGACCAGGATTAGGGCTTGAAGCACGATCTGGATCATCTGGGCCAGCACTTTGGCCAGCAGGAACGAGGCGAGCGGAAAGGGCGTCACCTTGATCCGGCGCAGGATGCCGCGCTCCCGGTAGGAGACGAAGGAGGTCGCCAGCCCGATGATGCCGGAGTTCATGATGCTCATCGCCAGGATGCCGGGGACGAAGAAGTCGATGAACGACATTTCGCGGGTGGTCACCGGGCGTTCGATCACATTGGTGACCACGGCGTCCCCCTGGCCGGTGACGAAGTCGCGGAGGTTGCCGATGGTGCGCTCCAGGATATTGCCGGCGGGGGGGGCGTTGCCGGCGACCGCGGCCAGCACCTGGCGGACCGTGCCGACGGCGACCTGGGCCGTGGGCCGGTTGGTCTGGTCGTAGAAGAGGGTCACGTTGGGAATGCTATCGGCGGCGGCGGCCTGGCCCGCGTCGAAGATGAGGACGACGTCGCGTGTGCCGTCGCGCAGGGCCATCAGCTCTTCGCCTTCGGTCCCGTGGCTGACGGTGAAGGCGTCGTTGCCCGCCATCGCCAGCATCACTCGCTCCTGGTACGCGGTGGGGGGGCCGACGATGCCGATGGCGAAGGTGAGGCCGGCGGTGCCGCCGAACACCAGGCCGAAGATGATGATGAAGATGGCCGGGAAGATGAGGTTCCAGAAGAGGGCGGCCCGGTTGCGCAGGCTCATCTTCAGATTGGCGATAATCATGGCGCGGAGTGCTCGCATGGTGGTCCTCTTGCCGTCACTCGTGGGAACGACACGATGATATGAGTGGAAAGCGGCCGGCTATCCGCGCCGGGCGAAGGAAATGAAGCACGTCACTGACGTGTGCATGGCGATCGCCGTGCCGGCCGCTCCGGAAGCTAAAGACATCCGTCTGACCCCACGAAAGCATGGTGAACCAAGCTGAAATCGTCGCCCAACCGTGCCTGCTCGGCATCAGCAAGCCAGCTTTAGCTTCCTTCAGGATGCTTCCATTGGGGCAGCCGGATGTCTTTAGCTGTCGGTGAAGGCGGCGCGACGATCGCGTGGGATAGCGCCGATCGTTTTCAGGTTCGTGCCGGACGCCGGCGCCGCGCATCTCGAAGTCCCTTCAAGGCGGAAACGGTTGACCTGGCAATGCCGCGTCAGGCCGATGCACGATGGCGGCCGAAGCGGCGGCGCTTCGGCTCCGGGGCTGGTTCCGAAGGTGCTTCGTCGGCGGGGTCGAAGCGGCGGCCGGTCATGGCGAGGAAGACGTCTTCGAGGTCGGCTTGGGCGGTGTTCAGGCCGGAGAGGGTGAGGCCCCGGCGCTGGGCGAGGTCGAGCAGCTCGATCAGGGTCGCCTGGGCGTCGTTGGAATGCAAGAAAATCGTGGGTAGGCCGTCGAGCAGTTCCTGCTCGGCGTCAACGACCGCGGCCAGCCCGGTCAGCTCGGCGGTGGCGACGCTGCCGCCGGCGATCGCGGCCCGGATCGTGGTGGCGGCGCCAAGCTGGCGGACGAGGCCGGAGGGGGTGCCGTGGGCGACGACCCGGCCCTGTTCCATGATCGCGACCCGGTCGCAGAGGACCTCGGCTTCTTCCATATAGTGGGTGGTCAGCACCACCGTGGTGCCGGCGTCGCGGATGCCGCGGATGGTGCGCCAGACGCCGCGGCGGGCGCTGGGATCGAGGCCGGTGGTCGGCTCGTCCAGGAACGCGATCGTGGGCGAGTTGACGAGGGCGATGGCGAGGGCCAGGCGCTGGCGCTGGCCGCCGGAGAGCTGGTTCACCCGCGCCCCGGCTTTGTCCTCCAGCCCGACCAGGGCCAACAGCTCCTTCACCCGCGACTGGCCGCTATCAGCGCCGTAAAGGTCGGCGAAGAGGGCGGTCAGCTCGGCGGCGGAGAGGTAGTCGAACAGGGCGGTGGTTTGGAGCTGGACCCCGATCAGCTTGTGGAGCTGGGGGGCTTGGCGGACCGGGTTGAGCCCCGCCACGCGGATGGTGCCGGCGTCCGGGCCGCGCAGCCCTTCGATCATCTCCAACGTGGTGGTCTTGCCGGCGCCGTTCGGTCCCAGGATGCCGAAGATCTCCTGGGGATAGACGCACAGATCGATGCCATCGACGGCGGTAAGCGAGCCGTAGCGTTTAACCAGGCCGCGGATGTCGATGATCGGCTCGGCGGTGGGCGGGGCGGGTGTGTCGGCGTGGCCGGGGCGCGGTGTGGGGAGTGGTGCGTGCTGGAGGGTTGCCACAATCATCCTTTCCGGCGAGCGTCCGCTCGTCGCGATGACTATAGCGGGTGGCGCGCGGGAGAGTCGAGGAGATGCGGCATGGGGACGTGAGGATGGTGGAGAGATTGCCCGGTCGGGGTGAACCTCCCCGTGCGTGCAGTCGTGCTACGCGCGGGGCTGAACCCCCGCGCTGAAATCACGAACCATCCTGAAGGATGCTCACGCTGACTCGTCGGGACTGGTTTTGCCAGCAATAGAGCCAAGATGTTGGTCCAGCCGGCTTCAGCCGGGTTTGTGTCTTCAGCTCGGGGATTTATTCCCGAGCTTGGCCCAATCTCCATAGAATCCAGCATAAAGCCACCGCCCGGAGGAAATCTCCTCCGGGCGGTGGCGCGTCGGATCGTGGCATCGGAACCGGGGTTACTCGCTGACGCGGACCCAGTTCGCGATGTTCCAGTAGTCGCCCGAGAACGGGCCGATCGAGATGTTCTCGTTCTCCAACGTGTTGGAGATGGCGTACACCCCGGCGGCGCGGTTGACCAACGGCAGGATCACCGCATCCTCGATCAGGATGTCGTTGAGGGCGATGAACATCTGGGCGGCGGCTTCGAGATCGGTCTCGAGCTGCACCGCTTCGAAGATTTCATCGTACTCGGCGTTGGTGTAGCGCTGGTAGTTCTGGCCGCTCCACTGGTTGGACGCCTGGGCGATGTTCTCGCCGTCCGGCCCCGAGTACCAACTGGTGAAGAAGGCGACCGGGAAGGGCGAGGTGGCGTTGTTGGTCCACATCGCCGTGTCGTAGTAGAAGTGGCCGATGTTCTGCTCGTTGCCGGCCGAGCCGTCGAAGTAGATGCCGGAGTCGATTTGGAGCAGTTGGACCCGGAAGCCGATCTGCTCGAAGGCCGACTTCAACACCTGCTGCGTCTTCTGCCGCACCTCGTTGATCGAGGTCGCGTAGTTCATCCGCAGCTCGACCCCGTCCTTGGCCCGGACATCACCGGTCATCACCCAGCCGGCGTCTTCCAGGGCCTGGGCGGCGGCCTCGAGATCGAACGCCCACTCGGTGTTCGGCGAGGCCATCGCCGGGATGCCGTTGAGAGCGTTCGCGGTCGGCGGCTCGAACTCTTCACCCTGGTAGAACTGGTTGGCGATCGCCGCCCGGTCGGCGGCCAGGTTGAGCGCGGTGCGGACCGCGAGGTCGGTCAGGAAGGGGTGCGGCGTGTTCATCTCCGAGCGCTGGCCGTCAACCTCGGCGTTCGGGTCGGAGAAGTTGAAGTGGACCCGCTCCAGGCTGGTCCCCTGGACCACGATCAACGTCCCGGCGCCGCCCTCTTCGAGCTGGCGGAGGATGGTCGGCTCGACTTGCAGGTTCCAGGCATAATCGTAGTCGCCGGTCTGGAGCACGGCCCGCGCGGCGGAAACCGCATCGCCGCCACCCTTCAGGTTGACGGTGGCGAAGTAGGGCTTGTTGGCCTCGCGATAGTTCTCATTGACCGCGTACAGCACCTGGTCGTTCGGGGCGAACGAGGTGACCACGTAGGGGCCGGTGCCGATCGGGGCGTTGATGAACGCGGTGTGCGCCTCCGGCCCTTCGCTCAGGATGTGCATGGGGTAGATCGGCCCCCAGGTGTCGCCGGTGAAGGGCTCGAACCAGTTGGCGTTCGGCTCGGCATAGGTGACCATCGCCGTCAGTGGGTCGACCACTTCGATGTTGTCGATGGTGCCCCAGACACCGGAGCTGACCGAGGCGTTGGCGGGATCCATGATCCACTGCCAGGTGAAGGCCACGTCCTCGGCGGTGAAGGCTTCGCCGTCACTCCAGAGGATGCCGTCGGGCAGGGTAAAGGTCACGCTCATCAGGTCTTCCGAGAGCAGGCCATTCTCGATCGTCGGCACTTCGGCCGCGAGATGCGGGATCAGGCTGCCATCGGGCAGGTAGTGCAAGAGCGGCTCAAGCACGAGCGAGGCGCCCAGGTAGTCCTTGGTGCCGGTCGAGACATGCGGGCTGAGCTGGGTGGTGGCTTGCCACTGGATCAGCCGCAGCTCGCCGCCCTCGCCACGGGTGACGCCCTCCATACCGACCGCCGGAGCGCTCGCCGCCTCGGTCTGGGCGGCAACCACGGCGAAGCCGCCGGCCGGGCGCAGGCGGCCGGCGCTGACATCGCTCGCCTTCAGGAGGAAGGAGATCACCGGCATGCCGACGCCGAGGGCGATGGCGCGGGTGGTGAAATCGCGACGATTTAGCTCGCCGGACTTAAGTTGCTCGCAGAGCGCGGCAAACTTGCCCGGTCCTTTCTCGATACCCATCGTTCTTGCTACTCCTTAGCGATCGATGTCTGAGGACGACCGCTGTAACCGCAATATCGGGTGCGGCCCCGTCGCCGCACCCGGGCGTTCCATTGTACGCGCTTGCGTGAGTATACGCGCGTGCCTAGCTTTCCGGTTCTGGCTCGGTGATCGTCAACTCCGCCGCCGAGTCGGGCACCAGGAGATCGACCAGGAGATAGCTGCCCACGGGCAGGCCGACGAGGACCAGCTCTTCCCGCTCGCCGGCGTCGATGTTGACGGTGCCGATGAACTCGGCCCCCATCACTTGCTCGGCCGGCAGCTCGGCCAGCGGGGTGCCAGCCGCCTCGTCCGGCAGGCGGAGGAGGGCCACCGAGTGGCGCTCGGCCCCATTGTTGGCGCCGTAGAGGATGACCACCGGGAACTCCGGGGAGGCCATGCTCTGGTCAAAGGCCAGCGGCGCGGTGTCGTCGGCGATGGTGTACGAGATGATGGTCGCGTCACCATCCGACGTTGCCGGCAGGTAGTCCTCGTCGTCGACCAGCAAGGTGTCGCCGGACTGGACCAGGAAGAGGTTGGACCGGATGTACTGATAGTCACCGGACATGTACTCGGCCTCGACGCTGACCCGGCCGTCGTCATAGGTCATGACGTTGCCGATCTCGAGGATCTCGGTTCGGGGGATCTCGGTCATGCCGATGGCCGTCACCAGCTCCTCGACATCGTCCGTGCCGAAGAGGTCCATCAGGTACGCCGGCGTCGTCAGCGAGAGACCGGCCGCGATGTCGCCGGCGTTGAAGCAGGCGGTGAAGTTCTCGACCGCGGCGATGGCCTCGGCCGCCAGCGCCTCGTCGGCCGGCATCCCTGCCAGCGCGGCGTCATCGGTGGGCGAGGCGGCTGGAGATGCGGCAGCGGCCGTGGTGTCCATGGCCGCCATCTCGGGCGCCACGCACTCGCCGCCCATCGCCGCCGGGGTGCTCTCCTGCGCCACGGCGCCGGCGACGCCGGTCAGCGCCAGGCCGGCGGCGAGTGTCAGCGCGCGGGCCGTGGCCGCGACGCCGAAGCGGCGACGGGCTGTTTCCTGGTCTCGTTCGTCATAGGCACGATTCGACATCTACGTCTACCCCCTCGTTTCTAGCTCGTCCGCCGTCTCCGGTTGTCCACGTTTCGCGTAACGATCGAGTCTACCCCGATTGTCGGTCACGGGAACAGGTGTACGAAC
>JACCYK010000473.1 GCA_013696525.1 Chloroflexia bacterium | reverse complement strand
GGCCCCACTCCTTCTGGCCCGAAAGCGAAGGCGGCGAGCGCGGCGTCGATGGCGGCGGTCGGCAGCAGCCGCCACCAGCCAAACTGGCGGACATCGCTGTAATAGGCGGCCGTGCCCCCGCTGAAGTGCCAAATGAGGTGCGTCGCTTTGTGCGGCAGCGGCCCCACCGGGTCCGGCACCGGATGCCCGGCCACGATGCGCTCCCCGGTGGGACGCACGATCGCGAGTTGGCCCGACAGCTTGAAATGCGTCATCGTGCTGAGTTGCTCCGACCAGTCGATGACCAGCACCTTGGCCCGCCGGCGGGCGGCCAGCACCCGGTGCCCCGTCAGGAGGCGCAAATCGGGCAACGGCGAATCACGGGTCAGCTTCGGCAGCCGGAGATCGACCGTCTCCAGGGTCTGGCCAACCAGCTCCCGCTCGACCATCCGGCGCATTGTCTCGACTTCGGGCAGCTCCGGCACGGCCGCGGGCGCTCCTCTATTGGCTCACGGCCGGATCAGATTTCGCGGGCGGCGGCTGGGCTTTCAGCCATTGGACCGCCGACCGGCCGGCCCGCACCCCGTCTTCTTCATCCCGCGTGACATGGACCACCCGCGCCATGACCTCCCAGGCCGCGTGGGTGGGATCCCGATGCAGGGCCTCGTAGAGCACCTGACGGGGCCCCAGCAGCCGGCCGACCGCCGTGTATTTCACGGTCCAGGCGTCTCCCGCCCGGCGTAGCGTCACCTCGCCCCGACCCACCCGCCAGACGAACTCCTCATCCGTGGTCAATGCGTATCCGCCCACCCCGCCCTCCCCCTGGCGCCGCGTGAGATTCTAGCGATCCAGCCCACACCGTCAGCCGCGCTCACCACGAAACCAGGGGCCGATTGCCGGCGCCCAACGTTCGGCGGGCCGCGTGTCTTGCCGGTGGATCGCAGCCGGGCGAGACCAATGCGGGGCGAAAGTTTAGCGCAGAGGAGCCACCGGGGACGAGTGGTTCGTACGTTCTAATTTGACACTGTTAGCGCCCAGACGCTGGATGAACGACGCGCAAGCTACCCGGTGTCTCACCTCCCTGTTTTCACTCGCTCATCACGACAGCAGATTACGATCTCAACGTAGCGAAGGCGCCCAACCAACCCCGCCGGCGAACCGCCAAGATCCGGTTCGTTCTCCACTGCTCAGGCATGGCGCCCGCGCCCCGCGAATGCCCGGGCAGCGGCGATGCGCTCCACGATCGGCGGGTGGGAGGCCAACAGGAGGACGACCGGACGGGGCGGTTCGGGGTCCGCCAAGCTCAGCGCCGCCAGCTTCTCCATGGCCGACGCATAGGCGTCGCCATTTTCAGTCAGCTCCAGGGCGAAGCGGTCCGTCCGCCGCTCAATCGCCCGGCTGAACGCCGCCAACAACGGTCCGGCCAGCAACCCAAGACCAGACATCACAACGCCAAGCAGCGGCAACGCCGCCTCGTCACCAATCTCGTTGATGCCGGTGCGATGTCGTGTGTTGCGGATAACATGCGGCATCGCCCGGTACACCATGTAGGCAGAGGCGAACCCGGTGACGCTGCCCAAGGCAATGAACCGCCACATATCGCCATGCACCTGATGGCCAAGCTCGTGCGCCACCACGCCGTCGATCTCGGCCGGGTCGAACCGGTCCAGCAGGGTATCGCCGAGCACGATCCGCTTCGAGCCGGCCAGCCCGGTGAAGAACGCGTTCGGCTTCTCGGACTGCCGGCTCATGTCCATCCGAAACACGTCCGCGATCGGCACCCCGGCCCGGTCCGCCAGCCGCCGGACGCGGTCCGCCAGCGCGTTGTCGGCGATCGGCTCGAACCGGTTGAACAACGGCAGGATCAGCACCGGCGCCAGGTTGCTGGCAAGCACCGTCAGCGGCACCGCGATCGCGGAGATGACCAGCCACCAATCGCCCGGCCGGCGCCGGATGATGGCAAAGGCGCCCGCCGTCAGCGGCACCTGGAGCGCCAGCCCCAGGCCCAAGCCCTTCATCGCGTCGCCCAACCAGCCGCCCGCACTCTGCTTGGTCAGGCCGAACCGGGACTCGACCACATGGCCGCCGAGGAACGACAGCGGCAACGATGTCAGCCACGACAACCCGGCGACGGCCGCGATATAAACGGGGCGATTCAACCGCTGATCGGGCAAGACCTGGCTCACCGCCTCCCGTAGCCGGCGGGACCGTCGCCCATCCGCCAGCCAGATCGAGCGGGCGACGCCAAACCCGGTCGAGACCGCGAAGAGGCCAAGCCGGATCCGGCTGTACCGCTTTGCCCGCTGGAGTTCAAGCCCGGGGATAGCGATCGCTTGCGTTGATGCTCGGCGTCCCACGGATTCCCTCGCTTTCGTGGCGATGCCCCGCGTCGTCCAGCGCGTGAGCGGGCAAGATTCGTCGCAACGGCTCCGGTAGCCACCAATTCCAGTCGCCGAGCAACCGCATCGTTGCCGGCACCAGGAGCGCCCGGACCACGGTCGCGTCCAGGAAGACGGCGATGGCAATGCCGAGGCCAACCGCCTTGATCAGCACCACCTCGGCCGTCACGAACGAGGCGGTGACCACCACGACCAAGAGGGCGGCACTGGTGATGATCCGCCCGCTCCGTTGCAGTCCCATCGCCACCGCCTCGGTATTGTCGCCGGTCCGCTCCCATTCTTCCCGCACCCGCGAGAGCAGGAAGACCTCATAGTCCATGCTGAGACCGAAGAGGACACAGAACAAAATCACCGGCAGTGAGGCCTCGACGAACCCCAGCGCCGAAAACCCGAGGAGCCCGCTGAGGTTGCCCTCCTGGAAGATCCAGACCAGCGCCCCATACGAGGCCAGGATCGAGAGGCTGTTCATCACGATGGCTTTCAGCGGCAGCAAGAGCGATCGAAAGAGGATCAGCAGCACGAAATAGGTCGCCGCCATGACCAGGGCGATGGCGATCGGGAAATCACGATACATGACCTCGACCACATCGACAATCCCGGCGGTGCCGCCGGTCACCAGCAACGACAGGTCGCCCGTCAGCGCGGTCGCCCGGATCTCCGCCAGCAGGGCTTTGCTCCGGTCGTCGTTGGGGAGCAGCCGGGGATAAGCGAAGACCACCGTGGTGTTCGCGTTGGCGATGCGTTGAAAATCGTCGTTCACGCCAAGGACCGACAGTCCCTGTTGCACCCCGGCCAAGGCGATGCTTTGCTCACGGGAGACGCCGGGGATGGCGGGAACGATACTCACCACTCGGTCGATCCGGGGATCTTCATCCAGCCGTTGCGTCAGGTCGTGAATCTGGCCCAGGTGCTGCGGCCGGAAGACCGACGTGGGTGACTGGAACACCAGTAGCAGCGGCGAGAGCTCGCCCCGCCCGAACTCGGCGGCGAGCACCTCGAACCCCTGCCGGGAAGGCAGCGATTCGGGCAGGATCGTGACGTCCGGGGAGGAGATGTTCGCGTGCCGGAACGGCGATCCCAGCAGCAAGAGCAGGGTCAGGGTGGGGACCAGGACAAGCACCGGATGGGCCATCACCCACCGTGAGAGCCGGAGCCAAAACCCGTCCCCGACCCGGCCAAACGCCGGCATCGGCACCCGCCAGCGATCGATGCGGGGGCCGAGGATGCCCAGCACCGCCGGCAGCAACGTCAGCGAGGCCAGGGTCGAGCCGAGCACCACGATCACGCCGGCGATGCCGACCGAGCGCAGGAACATGAACGAGAAGAAGACCAGCCCGCTGAGCCCGATCAAAACCGTTAGGCCGGAGAAGAAGACCGCCCGCCCCGCCGTGGCCACCGTCCGCTCCACCGCCCGGCCGATGTCGTCCGGGGTTTGCCGCAGCTCCTCGCGGAAGCGGCTGGTGATGAACAGCGAGTAGTCGATGGCCAGGCCCAGGCCCAGCATTGTCGCCAGGTTGAGGGCAAAGATCGAGACATCGGTGTTCGACGCCGCCACGTACAAGAGCGACAGGATCACCGCCACGCCGGCGGCGCCCACCACCAGCGGCACCGCCGCCGCGACGACCGAGCCAAAGACAATCAGCAGCACCAACCCGGCGAACGGAAACGCGATCAGCTCGGCTCGTTGGAGATCGCTTTGGGTCACGTGCTCGAGGTCGGCATTGAACGCCGGGCCGCCCCCGACCAACACCTCGAGGTCGGCGGCGGGAGCGAGCGCGGCCTCAAACTCCGGGACGATCGCCTGCGCATCTTCATCCGGCAGCGCAATGCTAACCACGACGTAAGCGGTATCCCCGTCGTCCGAGACCAAATTGGGGTCAAGCGCGGGGGTGACGATGCCGGTCACGTACGGCAGATCGTTGATCCCCGCCAGGGTCGCCGTCATTTGGGCCTGAAACGCGGCATCGCTCGCCCGCGGCGTCTCGCTCCGGAAGATGACGACCATCGAGGACGGCGCGAACCCCAGCTCCCGCTGCAGCACCCGCTCCGCCTGATAGGACTCCGTCTCCGGCGAGGTAAACCCGCCCATCTGCAACGCCCCGGTCACCCGCGGCAGGATGGGGATGGAGACGAGGAACACGAGCCCCCAGATGGCGACCACCAGCCAGCGAAATCGATAGGCGAGACGCCCTAACGTGACGAACAAGGCCGCTCCCAGGATGAATCACGCCGCGAACGCGCCACTTGCTCCTCGACCCTTCGCAAACCATAGACGACCGCGCCGCCGGAAACGAGCGAGACAAGCAGCAATGCCGCGCGGCACATCGAGCGGAAGATAAATTGGATCATATGGTTCGTAGCGGTCAACGGGTTAGCCTGCCACTAATGCCGGCCTAATTCAGCCGGCCTCTAGCCGGGTACCCTCTGGGTGTTGTGTTTTCAGCGCGGGGGTTCAGCCCCGCGCTTCGCGGCCAACGCGCGACTTCGACACCGGGATCTGGCGCATGAACCAATCCATCAGACGATCTTGCTAAACGATCCGTCGGCCAGACGCACCGCCCGGCGCACCGCGACCACCGCCTCGCGATTGATCGGGCCGTAGATGTGCGGGTAGATCTGAGCCGGATCCTCGTAGCGGACCGGCGACCGCAACCGGTCGAGGTCGAGCACCAGCACCAGATACGGGCGCGGGTCGTCCAGGTAAAACGTGTTGGCCACGCCGAGCAAGTTGGCGTCGCCGTCCGTGCAATGGATGAATCCCTCCCGCTCAAATGCTTCCGGCGTATAGGCCGGGGCTTGGCGCCGTGCCTCCCAGACTGGTTCCGGCACCAGATGCAGGGTTTCTCCCGCCGGTTTGCGCGGCGCGTCCCGCTGATCCGTGGTCATCCTCATCTCCTCGTACAATAGCGTTCGCGGCCGCATGCGATCATGGCGTCGCCTCCGCGCGGCGTAAGAGTATGGGAATAGGCGTCATGCAAACACAAGAGCAGTTGCGGCTCACATCGCTCGCAACCCGTGCCGGGTGCGCCGCCAAGATGGGCCCGGCCACGCTGTCGCGGGTGTTGCGGCCCCTCACGATGCGGACGCATCCCGACCTCCTGGTCGGATTGCAGACCAGCGACGACGCGGCCGTGTACCGCCTCGCTCCGGACCTGGCGGTGATTCAGACCATCGACTTCTTCACCCCGATCGTCGATGACCCCTGGATCTTTGGCGCCATCGCCGCCGCCAACGCGATGAGCGATGTCTACGCCATGGGCGGCGAGGTGCGCCTGGCCCTCAACGTCGCCGCCTTCCCCGACGACTTGCCGCCCGAGGTCGTCACCGCCATCTTCGCCGGCGCGGCGGCCAAGGTCGATGAGGCGGGCGGCATCATCGCCGGCGGCCACACCATCGTCGCCGCCGAGCCAACGTTCGGGCTGAGCGTCACCGGCACTGTCCATCCCGATCAGATTCTGACCAAAGCCGGCGCCCAGGCCGGCGACCGCCTGGTCCTGACCAAACCGATTGGCACCGGGGTAGTCGCCACGGCGCTGAAGCGAGGCGCCGCCGCCACGCCGGACGTGGCGGCCGCCGTCGACGCGATGCTGACGCTCAACCGGGGCGTCGCCGGGGCCGCCCGCGCGGTTGGCGGCATCAACGCCTGCACCGACATCACCGGCTTTGGCTTGCTTGGCCATGGCGCCGAGGTCGCCACCAAGAGTGAGGTGCGGCTTCAATTCCGCGCCGGCGCGATTCCCGTTCTGCCGCATGCCCTGGATTACGTCGCGCGGGGTCATGTCCCCGCTGGCCTGCTCCGCAACCGGGAGTACTACACGACACTTGAAGGCGGCATCGCCATCGACGATGAGGTGGACGACCGCCTGGTGGCGCTGCTATTCGACCCCCAAACGTCGGGCGGATTGCTCGTCTCGGTGGCCGCTGACGCGCTCGACGCGCTGACCAGCGCCTTTACCGCCGCGGATTTGCCATACTGGGTGATCGGCGACGTCGCCGCCGGATCAGGCATTGTCGTCTCACCGTAGACAGGATGGGAGCGGACGTTGGAGAGTGGCCCCACGATCGGCGTCATCCTCAATCCCCGCGCCAACGCCGGCCGCGCGATCCAGGTCTTGCCAAGATTGGCCGATGCGCTCGCCGCGGCCGAGCATTGCTACCAAATTCACGTCACCACGGCGCCCGGCGACGCCAGCGTCGCCGCCCGTCGCTTTGCGGGCCAGGGCATCGAGCTGATCCTCGCGGTCGGTGGTGACGGCACCATCAATGAGGTGGCGAATGGTCTCCTCGAACACGGCGGGACGCGGCTGGGCATCGTCCCCGCCGGGCGTGGCGCCGATTTCATGCGCACGCTGGCCCCATCGTACCGTCCCCTGAGCGACGTGGCCGCGCTCGCCGCCGCCATGCCACGGCGGGTTGACCTCGGGCTCGCCACTTTTGCCGATGGCGCCTGCCGCGCATTCGTCAATGTTGCCGGCGTCGGCTTTGACGCCGAGGTCGCCCGGCGGACCGCCCGCTCCCGGCTGCCGGGCAGGCATACTCCGTATCTGGCCGGCCTGGCGACCGCCTTGCTCGGCTATCGCAATCGGGATATGACGGTCACGATCGACGGTGAGCGCGTCGCCGGCCCCATGCGCGCCGTCCTCGTCGCGAACGGCCAGTTCTTTGGCGGCGGGTTCCGGATCGTGCCGGCCGCCGCCATCGACGACGGCGTGCTGGAT
>JACCYK010000471.1 GCA_013696525.1 Chloroflexia bacterium | reverse complement strand
CGAGCCGAGCATCCGGTAGCAGTGCATATGCAGCTCGCGAAGATACGGAGCGACAAGGTCTCGAAATGCCTGCTCGTCTCCCGCTCGCGCCTGTTCGAGCGTGAACCGCCCAGAGCGTTCCGTTCGTCGGTTCGGCGGTGTCTCAATACACAACGGACATTACCTCACGTTGCCGAGGAGGAGACAACCATGACCGAGAACGACAGTCCGGCCCTTGAGACCGCCCTAGCTTACCACCGGGCGTGGACCGGCGGAGACCTCGAAGGCGCCATGGCCCACGTTGCCGACGACATCACCTGCCGCGCACCCGGCGGTGACATCACCGGGAAGGATGCTTACCACGGCTACCTGCGTGACTTCGTCCAAATCATGACTGGTTTGACGGATGTTGCGTTTTTCGGCGACGAGGAGCGGGCGGTGCTATTCTATTATCCACACACGGCAACGACTAGTACCGCACCCGCCGCCGAACACTTCACTATCCGTGACGGGCGGATCGTGGAAAGCCTTCTGGTCTTTGATCGCCTCTCGTTCGCTCCCCCACAGGAGCAGTAGGCGGCACGTCCGGGCTCCCTTAACGTCGCGGCGGCGCTGGCGGTATGCGGCCTGCGGCCTCTGGCTGGATGGCGTCGATTGTCTCGAGCTCGTTCCGTGCTGTCCGGTGAACACGGGGAGGGGTTGTTGGCGGTGGCTTATCGTAGAGAACTTGCGGATCGCATCCGAGGGGCGCTGGCGGCCAAGTCGGCGGTCCGTGAAGTGAAGATGTTCGGTGGCCTGTCTTTCATGGTGAACGAACGAATGGTCGTCAGCGTGCAAAGCGACGGCGATGTACTGGTACGCGCCGATCCTGAACGGGCTGACGAACTGCTCACGGCCAAGGGAGCGCGGCCGGCTGAGATGGGTGCCGGTCGAGCAATGAACAAAGGCTGGATCTCGGTCAGCGAAGAGGCCATTGCGACTGACCCAAGCTTCGACTTCTGGATCGGCGTGGCGCTGGAGTACAACGGCATGGAGACCGGTAGGCGCAGCCGTGACCGTTAGAAGAAGGAGGCACGATGAGCGCCTTCCAAGGGTTCCCACCCGAACTGTTCACGTTCCTCGCGGGGCTTGAGATGGACAACTCGAAGGCATATTGGGAAACCAACAAGACGACGTGGGCCGAGAAGGTCCGCGACCCAATGAAGGCACTGCTCGCCGATCTCGATGATGAGTTCCCTCCGCTCCGGATGTTTCGCCCGAACCGGGATCTGCGCTTCTCCAAGGACAAGTCACCCTACAAGCTCTGGGTGGGCGCGACGAGCGAATCCAGGGCGGTGGGGGCACTGGCTACTACCTACGGGTGGAGGCATCGGGTCTGGTGACCGGCTATGGATCCATGGTGATGGCCCGCGATCAGCTGCAACGTTTCCGGGCGGCGCTCGATACCGACAGCAGCGGTCACCGTTTCCAGGAGCTGACCACCCAGCTTGCCGCCAGATCGCTGCCGGTGACCCATGGTGCGCAACCACCATTGAAAACGTCGCCGCCGGGGTTTCCGAAGACCCATCCCCGTGCCGAGTTTCTGCGTTGGAAGGGAGCGGCCGTCATCAAGGAGTATGCGAAAGCGGACTGGATGAGCACCCCGGAGGCAATCGACAGAGTCCGGGGTATCTGGCGCGGAGCCGAACCTCTCAAGGAATGGATGGACACCCATGTTGGGATGAGCGAGGAGTCCCCATCGCGCCGGCGCACCCCACGCTAGCGGTCCGCTTTAAAGTCTGTGCCGGGTTGGCCTTCTTGAGGACCTAATGTTCCGTCACGCGTGACGGAACACGAGGCCGCATCGGCCGATGCGGCCTTGGCGATGATCAGAACCGGGTGAGCCGGATGACGGCATGAAGGGAAAATAGTCTCGTGACCGAGCCGAAATATTGGCGGCCGCGATTCGCCTACAGCACGATCAACTGGGGCGAAACGCCGAACCTGCCGCGAATGCTGGCCGAAATCCGGCAGGCGGGCTGGGGCGCGCTCGAGCTGTTCTGGCATTCGCTCGATTGGCTTGGCCCGCCGGCGACGCTGGCGCGGGAGTTGGACGACTTGGAAACGGCGTCCCTGTTCGGCGCGGTGACGCTCCCCACCGATGACCGGCAACTGACCAAGCTGAAGCGGCACATCGACTACGCGGCGGCGATGGGGGCCGGCCTCTTCGGCCTGGTCGGCGGCCACCGCCTCCGCTGGCGGCCGCCGGCTGACGATGAATACACCGACCTGGCCAACTTTTGCGAAGCCCTGGCCCGGTACGGGGCGGAGCGAGGCGTCGTCGTCGCCTATCATCCGCACGTCGCCTGCACCATCGAGACGGGGGCCGAGATCGACATCCTCCTCGATCGCACGGAGTCGATGAAGCTCTGTCTGGACGCCTCGCACATCGCTCTTGTCGGCGAGGACCCGTTGGCGCATCTGCGCAAGTACCGGTCGCGTACCGGTTACATCCACTTGAAGGACTGGGCCCGAGGCAAATTCGTCGAGATGGGCCGGGGCACGATCGGGATCGACTTCGCCGCCATTTTCCGCGAGCTGGAATCTCAACGCTACACGGGTTGGGTGGTGATCGAGCAGAGCGTGAGCGATGTCTCGCCATATGAGAGCGCCCGGATCAACGCGGAGTTTGTGCGGGGGCTGGGGTACGATCCGGGGGCGACGGCACCATCGTCGTAGGGGTCGCCGCGGGCAGCAAGCGTCGGGCAGGGACAGGCGTGGACCGGATAAAGATCGTCGTCTGGGACAACATCGGGAACACGCTACTCGGGGTGCGGCCCTGGTCGTCCTGGTCGCCGTCGATTCAGCGATGGCTGATCGAGGAAGACCCTGACGCCGAGGTCCACGCGCCCAGCTTCGCGCAACTCTTCGCCGGCCACGACGTCGAGCTGCACTGGTTCCTGGGCGAGATGTCCGGTCCCGGCATCTTCGGCTCGCTCGCTGACGATTTTTCCCACGCCGTCCACGAGCTGACCGATATTCACCAGCTCACCGGCGCGATCGCCGACGCCGATTATGTCGTCATCCATAAGCAAACGCTTCCCGCCGGGGCCGTCCTTGGCGCCCGGCGGCTGCGGCTGCTTCAACACCTCGGCCAAGATTATCGAGGGGTGCCGATGCCGGCAGCGCGGGAGCGCGGCATCCCGGTCGCGGCGACGCCGCTCGTCAATTACATCGCGGTGGCGGAGCATGTCTGGGCCCTGATCCTCAATCATCTCAAGCGGCTCCACGTCCTGCGCGGGCATATCCAGGCCAAGACGTACGGGGCCGATTGGAGCGCCATCCCCCACATCGGGCTTGCTCGCGACAAGTCACTCGGCCTGCTCGGGTTCGGCGAGATCGCCCGCCCCATCGCCCGGATCGCCAGGGCATTCGAGATGCCCGTCATCTCCTGGGACATCGCGCGCTTTCCCGAGCTGGAGGAGGAATACGACGTCACCTACGTCGAATGGGACGAGATCTTCCGGCAATCGGACATCCTGAGCGTGCAACTGGCGCTGAACGAGCGGACCGCCGGCATCATCGGCGCCCGCGAGATCGGGCTGATGCGGCCCGATGCCCTCTTCATCAACACCGCTCGCGGCAAGCTCGTTGACCAGGCAGCGCTCACCGGCGCCTTGCGATCTGGGTGCCTGGGCGGCGCGGCGCTTGACGTCTTCGTCGACGAGCCTTTGCCGTACGACGACCCGCTGCACGCCCTGCACGAGCGGCCAGACGGACAGGTGACGCTGACCCCGCACATCGGTTGGCAAAGCCCCTGGACCTGGGTCCGCGACTCGCATGAGATTTGGCACAACGTCCTCCGCTCGCTGCGGGGAGAGCCAGTGCAGCACCTCGTCTCCGATTAGCCGCAAGGAGCGTCCGCCATGCCCGATGTCCAGTTTGGATTTTGCCTGCCGATCTTCGCCAGCCCCGGCATCAACCTTTTTCGCGCCCCGGGCTACGCCGAGCTCGACGCCCTGGTGACGATGGAGCTGGGGCGGCTGGCGGACGCGCTGGGCTACGACTCGCTCTGGGTGGCCGACCACCTGATGCTGGGCAAGGATGACGCCATCCTCGAAGGCTGGACCGTCCTCGCCGCCCTGGCCGGGGCGACCTCTCGCGCCAAGCTGGGGATGATCCACCAAGCCAACTATTTCCGGCACCCGGCCCTGGCGGCGAAGATGAGCGCCACCCTCGATCAAATCTCGGGCGGGCGGCTGATCCACTTCCTCGATTGCGGCTACATGCGCCGCGAATATGTCAACTACGACCTGCCCTGGAACGACGACCTCGACCGCCGCATTGCCGACCTGATCGAGGCGACGGAGCTGATCCTGGCCCTCTGGACTACTGACGGCCCGGTGACCCACACCGGCCAGACGTATCACGTCGACAACGCGATCCTGAACCCGAAGCCGGTGCAACAACCGCACCCTCCTCTCTGGTTCGGCGAAGCGACGCCCGGCATCCTCGATGCCTGCGCCAGATACGGCCAGGGGTGGAACACGACGCCGGTCTCGATTCCGGAATTGCGAACCCGGCTCGCGGCGCTCGATGCCGCCTGCGAGCGGGCCGGCCGGTCCCGCTCCGAGCTGGAGCTAAGCCTGGAAACGCAAATCCTGATCGCCCCCGACCTGGACAGCCTACGCGAACGGCTCCGTTGGATGGTGGAGCTGGCCACCGGCGGCCAGCCGCTACCGGACGACATCCAGCCCTTCCTCGACCGCTATGCCGAGCACGCCGGCCTGCTCCGCTTCGTCCGCGGCGAAACCGACGAGCTACCGGCGAAGCTCGCCGTCGACTGGCTGATCGGCACCCCCGATCAGATCGCGCGCCGGCTCCGAGACTACATCGCCGAAGGGATCAGCCACTTCCTGCTCTGGTTCATGGACGCCCCCAACACGGACGGCATGCGCCTGTTCGCGAGCGAGGTGGCACCGCGTTTCCGGCAGCGTCAGCCGGCATGGGCTGACGCACACACAATGTCATGACTTTACCTTCGATCTCAGGTCGTAAGCGGACTGGAGGTTCATCCAGACCTCCGGCCCGGTTCGGTAATGTCCCTGGACGTGTGTAAGGAGGAGGCCGTTGACAAGAGCGGCCAGCGCGTGGTTTTCGTGGACGTGGATACAGACGTCACGCGAGAGGAG
>JACCYK010000464.1 GCA_013696525.1 Chloroflexia bacterium | reverse complement strand
GGCGGCGGCCTGCTTGGAAACACCCAGGCGGCGCCCCAGCTCGCTGATTGTCACCCCGTCCGGACCGATCGCTTGCAGGGCAAAGCCATGGACCGGCCGGGCGTCCGGATGCCCCCTGGCGGCAAGCTCGGCGTGGAGGCGGTCAATAACGGCGCGGAAGGCGCCGGCCAGCCGGAGCGCGAACTCGAAGCCGTAGCGATCAGGCGGTTGCATCGTGCCCTCACGGATCCGATCGTCGTGAATCAGCTTCTCATTATAGACAACTTGGTTGCCAATCAGCCGGGCTTGGTGTATGATATAGACAACCTGGTTGACGATGTGTCGGCCCGAAGCTTGGAGAGGAGACCGTCGATGCGCGCCACGGTCATTCGTGCCGCCGATGCGCGCCAGACCCGAACGCCGAATGCGACCATGACCACCCTCGCTTCACCAACGCTCAGCGGCCCGACCACGATCAGCCTGTGGCGGGTCGCGATCGCCGCCGCGGCCGAGGGCCCGGTCCATGCGTTCGACTCCGAGCAGATTTGGACCCTCCTGGCCGGCCGCGCCACGTTTACGGTCAACGGCACGCGAATCGAGCTCGCGGCAGGCGACACCATCCAGATCGCCGGCCTGGCGGAACGCCGGCTCGCGGCCGTCACCGACGCCGAGTTCCTGGTCTGCGGCCGGAGCGATGCCACGGTGACGACCCCAACGAACACCCAACCGATGATCCCACCCTGGATCAGCTAATTGCACATCGGCAAGACACTGTTCCCCGTGGAGGGGATCGCGCCAGAGTACGCGGCCATGACCATCCGGGTCTTCGGTGAAGCGGCGGGGCAGGCTTGGCTGGACACTATGCGCCCCATCACACCCCGGATGTCGCGCATCTTCATCCAGCCGGAGTGGGTCGGCGTCATGGATTTCGAGACCCGCTTTCCGAATGCCCTGGAGCGAGCGATGGAACAAGCCCAAGCCTAAGCCGCAACCTCTCTTTAGGAGATCAGCTGGCGAACAGCAAGAACCCCGCCTTCCGGCGGGATGGAACTTCCGGGCTCGGCTACATCCTTGTCAACAGGCTAGAGCCCGGATCCGGGTGGGCAACTTCCGGCATGGCGAAACTTGTTGAATTTATTTCAACCCGCTCAGCGAGATGCCCTCGATGAGCTGTTTCTGGAAGAAGAGGAAGATCACCAGGATCGGGATGGTGGCCATGTTGGCGGCGGCGAGCAGGATCGCGGTGTTCGTCGTCTGGTAGCCCTGCAAGACGGCGAGGCCGACCGAGAGCACTTGCCGTTCCTGGGTGCTGGTCACGATCAGCGCCCACAGGAACTCGTTCCAGGAGTAGAGCGTCACCAGGAAGCCGAAGGCGGCCAGGGCGGGCCGGGCCAAGGGCAGGTAGATCTGCCAGTAGACCTGGAACGGGTTGGCCCCTTCCAGCGTCGCCGCTTCCTGGAAATCGGGCGGGATGGTGAGGAAGAACTGCCGCAGCAGGAAGACGCCGAAGGAGCTGAAGATCAGGGGGATGATGAGCCCCTGATAGGTGTTAATCCAGCCAAACTCCCGCATCAAAATGAACCGCGGCACGATCACCGCCTGCTCCGGCACCATCAGGCCGACCAGCAGCAAGATGAAGAGCAGGTCGCGGCCGGGGAACCGGAGACGGGCAAAGGCGAACCCCGCCAGCGAGGCGATGAAGACCTGGCCGATCACCCGCGCGATCGTGACGAAGATCGTGTTCAGGTAAAACGTGGTGAACGGCACCTGGTCGAAGACATCGACGTAGTTCTCCCAACGCACCATTTCCGGCAAGAACGCCGGCGTCACCGAGAACAGCTCCCGCAGGGGCTTCAGCGAGGTGCCGATCGACCAGAAGAAGGGCAAGATGAAGAGCAGCCCCAGCCCCAGCAGGAAGGCGTGCAGCAAGAGGCGCTTGATGAGGTAGCTGGGGCCGCGAGCGGTCATTCGTAATGCACCCAGCGCCGTTGCAGCCGGAACTGCACGACCGTGAACACGATCAGGATCGCCAGCAAGGCCCAGGAGAGCGTCACCGCGTAGCCCATCCGGAAGTTGCGGAAGCCTTCCTCATAGATGTAGTAGACCAGGGTCGGGAAGGTGGTGCCCGAGGTATCGATCCGGGTCATGATGTAGACCAGGTCGAACACCTGGAACGAGTTGATCAACGCGATAATCAGCAAGAAGAAGATCGTCGGCGTCAGCAGCGGCACCGTGATGTCACGGAACTGGCGCCAGAACCCGGCCCCGTCGAGCTGCGCCGCCTCGTAGTAGTCACGGGGGATCCCCTGCAACCCGGCCAGGTAGATAATCATGTCATAGCCGACGCCGCCCCAAAGCAAGACGACCAGGAGGGCGACCACCGTCCACTCCGGCTGCAACAGCCAGGACGGGCCGTCGATGCCGAAGGTCGCCAGCCCGGCGTTGATCGGGCCGTAGGTGGGATCGTAGAGCCACTGCCAGACCGTCGCCGTCGCCACCGGCATCGTCAGCACCGGGATGAAGAAGAGGGTCCGGTAAAAGTTGCGAAACTTCAGCTTGGTATTCAGCGCCAAGGCGATAAAGAGTGAGATCGTGATCCGCAGCACCACATTGGGCACGGTTAGGGCCACCGTGTTCTGCAGCGACTCCTGGAAGCTGGTGTCACGGAGGAGGCGGGCATAGTTGTCGAGCCCCACCCAGACCGGGGCCGAAAGCAGGGTCCAGTTGGTGAAGCTGAGCAGGAACGAGGCGATGAAGGGGAGGACGAAGAAGAGCGTGTAGCCGATCATCATCGGCGCGATGAGCAAGAAGCCCCAGACCGCCGTCCGCCGCCGCGCGTTCCACCGCGGCGCGGCGCGCTCGCCTTCCACTCGCGGTCGCGGCGTCAAGGTTGCGGATACAGGATGCTCGAGCGACATCATCTCGCCAATCCAATTGCCAGGTGAGTGTATCCCACGTCCTCCCCCATTGAGCGAGGAAGGAGGTTCGAGGCCGGCTGCCAGTGAGTAGCCGGCCTCGACGTGGGCGGATCGCTACAAGGTGGCGTTCGCCGCGTCGGCGAGCTGTTGCGGCAGATCCTCGGTCGAGCCGCCGCTGCCCCAGGCCGTGGTCAAGGTCTCGACGATCGCGCTGGACCATTCGGAGCCGTCCGGGCCGTTTGGAATAGCCACCGCGTACTCAGTGACCGTCTCGATGAAGACTTCCAGGTCGACTTCCGGCACCGTGGACAGCCAAGTCTCCGCCATCCCTTCCCGCGACGGGAGGGTGGCGCCGCTGTCGGCCAGGATCTGCTCCCCCTCGGCGCTGGTCAGGAAGACGACGAACTGGCTCGCCTCCTCCGGGTGCTGGCTGCCGGACCACACCGCGTGGCCCAGGCCGTGGGTAGGGGCCGCCCGGATCTTGCCGATCGGCAGCAGCGCCACGTTAATTGCCGGGTTGGCCTCGTACAGCGGCTTCGGCCGCCACGAGCCGCCGGTAATCATCGCCACCCGGCCGGCCGGGAAGAGCGTCTCGAATGGGTTGTTGGTGAGCTGCACGTCGGTGCTGGGGGAGAGACCGTCGTCGATGAACGACGACAAGTAGTTGATCGCCTCCGCCGCCGCCGGCTCCGCCAGCTGGCTCTCGGTCAGCTCGTCGTTCCAGTAGCGGCCCTCGTTCTGCAAAATGAAGCCGGTGAGGCTTTCATAGAAGCTCGTCGTCACCGCGAAGCCCCACTGCTCGGCGCTATCCCCGCTGCCGATGGTCAGCGCTTCCGCCGCCGAGCGCAGATCTTCCCAGGTCCACTCGTCGTTGGGGTAGTCGATGCCGGCGGTATCGAACAGCTCACTGTTGTAGTAGAGGCCGATCGTATCGACATCGCGGCTAGCCGCGTACAGGGACCCCTCATACGAATAGGCTTCGATCAGCGACGCCGGAAAGGCATCCACTTCGATGCTACCGTCGTCCACCAGCGGTTGCAGGTTGACCAGGCCGTCCTGCGAGGCGAAGACCGGCAGGTTGGCGGTATTGAGCCAGAACACGTCCCAGCTCTCGCCGCCGGCGACACCCGTCTGAAGCTTGGTCCAGTAGTCGGCCCACGGCGTCACTTGGGCACTGACCGTAATGTTGGGGTTCGCCTCTTGGAAGGCGGCGATCTGGGCCTCGACTGCCGCCTCCTGGGTCACGTCCCAGTATCCATAGCTGATGGTCACCGCATCCTGCGCTCGCGCCGAGCGCTGCCCGTGACGGCTACCGGTCAGGCTGGCGGCGGTAGCGGTGGCGCCCCCGGCCACGCCGGCCCGGAGGACCGCCCGGCGACTGGCGCCGCGGGAGCCCAGCTTCGCGACGTGACGGCCGAGGTCGTGCAAGTCCCGCTTCATCGCGTTTCTCCTTTGGTTGATCGGTCGCTAGGAAAGGAATTGACCCGCGAATCCAGTGAAGGCGGACGATGGCGGCAAGAGGCGGCTCGGCAGGCGGTCTGGCGGAACAGCGTCAGGGCGCGGATGGTGGGGCGAGCACCCCATCGCGTCCGGCCTGACGCCGTTCTCGCCTGCCCGATGCCAGGCCGTTACAACGTGGCGTTGGCAGCGTCGGCGAGCTGTTGCGGCAGATCCTCGGTCGAGCCGCCGCTGCCCCAGGCCGTCGTCAGCGTCTCAACGATGGCGTTGATCCACTCCGAGCCGTCCGGGCCGTCCGGCACCCGCGCCGCGTACTCGTTCGCGGCCTCGATGAAGACCTCCATGTTGACCTCCGGCACCGAGGTGACCCAGGTCTCCTGCATCCCCTCGCGGGAGGGGATGGTGGCGCCGCTATCGGCCAAGATTTGCTCGCCCTCGGCGCTGGCGAGGAAGGCCACGAGCAGGCTCGCCGCTTCCTGGTGCTCGCTGCCCGACCAGACGGCATGACCCAAACCGTGGATCACCGAAGCCCGGATCTTGCCCATCGGCAGCGGCGCCACGTTGATCGCCGGGTTGGCCTCGTACAGCGGCTTCGGCCGCCACGAGCCGCCGGTGACCATCGCCACCCGGCCGGCCGGGAAGAGCGTCTCATACGGGTTGTTAGTCAGTTGGACGTCGGTGCTGGGCGACAGGCCGTCGGTAATGAACGACGACAAGAAGTTGATCGCCTCCGCCGCCGCCGGCTCCGCCAGCTGGCTCTCGGTCAGCTCGTCGTTCCAATAGCGGCCCTCGTTTTGGAGGATGAAGTTGGTGATCCCTTCCTGATAGCTGGTGGTGACCGCGAAACCCCACTGCTCGGCATCGTCGCCGGTGCCGATGGTCAGCGCCTCCGCCGCCGAGCGCAGGTCTTCCCAGGTCCACTCGGCGGTGGGGTAGTCCACCCCCGCCGCGTCGAACAGCTCGCTGTTATAGAAGAGGCCGATGGTGTCGAAGTCACGGCTGGCGGCGTAGAGCGTGTCCTCGAAGGTGTAGGCCTCGATCAGCGCCTCGGGGAAGGCGCCGGTGTCGATGCTCCCATCCTCGACCAGGGGTTGCAGGCTGACCAAGCCGTTTTGCTCGGCAAAGATCGGCAGGTTGGCGAAGTTGAGCCAGAACACGTCCCAACTCTCGCCGCCGGCGACGCCGGTTTGGAGCTTGGTCCAATAGTCCGCCCACGGCGTCAGTTGAGGGCTGACCGTGATGTTGGGGTTTGCCTCCTGGAAGGCGGCGATCTGCGCCTCGACCGCTTCTTGCTGGGTCACGTCCCAGAACCCGTAGCTGATGGTCACCGCGTCCTGGGCCCGCGCCGAGCGCTGCCCCTGGCGGCTACCGGTCACCGCCGCGGCCGTCGCCGCCGCGCCCCCGGCCACGCCGGCCCGGAGCACCGAGCGGCGGCTGGCGGCCCGGTCAAGCTGCTTCACAAGGTCGAGCAGGTCTCGCTTCATCATCTGTCTCCTCTGTTCCGGCGGATCGGTCGTGACGGTGATGATACTCGGATCGTCCCCTTGCCCGCGAGAGCGGCCAGGC
>JACCYK010000445.1 GCA_013696525.1 Chloroflexia bacterium | reverse complement strand
CGACCCGACCACGACGGTCCAGGCGATCGATCGCCTGCACGACTGCCCGCGCCAACTCGCCCGTCGACAGTTCCCGACGGGTGAGCACCGGGACGCCTCCGGGTGCCTCCGGCTACAGGTCGCGTCGATCAGTTGGGACGGGTCCGTGCTGCTCGCGTTCGACGAGATCCGCGACGTGGGAGCTGGCTCGGTCCAGGTCTCTCGGCGTCTCAAGGCCGCCCTGGAGGATTTGCTCAGCGTCGCTCCGCCCGAGCGACGGGCGCCGCTCGAACGCCAGCTCGCGCTGCTGGAAGCGGCGGTCGCGACAGCAAGCGGTTCAGCTGAGCTGAGCAGGTCGCTCACCGCCGATAGGCAAGGCATCGGTTCGGCCGACGAGCTACAGGTGCCCCGTTTGTCGCTCATCGGCTCCGACAAGTCGAAGCGTTCAGACCGCGCGGCGGCCGCCGCCGCCACCGCTTAGGCTGGCGCGGCCGCGGAGATTCACTCGCCGGATCACGCATCTGGAGATCGGGCGGCCCATGCGTCGACGTGGGTTGTTGCCTCGCTCGCGGGACCCGTGGGCGCGAAGCTACTAATCTCGGTGAAATCCTCGTGACCCGAATTGAAGCGTTTTTGAGCCGTGGCGCGACACCGAACGTACCCTCACCGCGTTTCAATTCACGAAGGGGAACGGCCGCCAGGTGCCGTCTGGTATGCTGGTGGTGGTTCGGCGTATAGCTTTCGAGCGGCGCCGGGGGAAAAGGGGAAGGGGAAACCATGCAATCCATGAGAGCTCCGCACCGGTTGGTACAAGTGACGATCACGGTGATGATCGTCCTTGGCCTTGCCGTGGCTCAGCCGTTGGCGGTTGGCGCTGACGAGAAACTGGGCGAAACGGCGATCGACGCAGCGTTCGACGAGCTGGTGCCGGAACCACCGGTGGAGGAAGAAGCACCGCCGCCGGCCGAGGCGGCCCCGGCATCCAGCGAGCCCGCGCCGGAAGCGGCGGCACCTGCCGCCGAGGCCGCTCCAGTGGAGCAAACGGCCGCGGCCGAGACGGGCGACGGTTCACAAGCTAGCGAGACCGCCGACGCCGGCGTCGCGGCGGAATCGATCGCGCCGGCGGCCACCGGCACGGACTCCGCGAGCAACGCGGCTGGAAGCTCCGGCGGCGCGAACGAAACGACGACCCTCAGCGCTCAGCAGTCCGTCGCCGAGGAATCGACCCAAGCAACGGGCGGCGATACCGCGCGCGATAACGGCTCGGCGGACTCGGCCCCCCAAGGGCTTGGCGCCAGCGCGATCTCGAACGTCCTTGCCGGTGATCCCGCGCTTGGCGCTGACGCGCCAATCGTCGGCAGCATCGCGCCGGATACGGCTGGCGATGAGCTTCGCGAGGTCACGACCGCGCAGGGCTCGAACCTTCGCGCCGCTGGCGAGAACTTGCGGCCGGCCATTGCGCCATCACGGAGTCGGGCCAATGGCGAGCCACGAGAGGGTGATGGCGGCACCGTCGTCGTCAACGCGCTTGAGGATAGCGGCGACGAAGGCAAGGTTGCCCAGCACGGGCACATCGTTGCCGGCACCCTCTGCGACGGCTCGCAGTTCTGGTCCCTCGATGGCGGCGGCACGATCAACGCCAACGGCGTCAACCTCAGCGCCAATGGCGGCACCGCCGTGACCGACGGCAGGGGCGGCGATGACAACATCGCCGGCCGCGGCGGCGCGGCCGGCAACGGCGGCAGCGCCGGGGCGAGCGCGGATGGCGGCATCGTCATCGTTGATAGCCTAGTCACCGGCAACAACACGGGCAACCAGGTCTCGGTCGGCGACCAGTCCTTCGGCGGCGATTGCGGCCAGGGCGTGATCGATGGCGGCGATGTCACCACGATCAGCAATGTCAACATCAGCGCCGATGGCGGGACCGCAATCGGCGACGCCAGCGGCGGCGACAACAATATCGCCGGCAATGGCGGCGCGGCCGGCAACGGCGGCACCGCCCGCGCCTCCGCCGATGGCGGCCTTGTCATCGTGGGCGATTTGATCCTCGGCAATAACGAGGGCAACCAGGTCAACGTTGGCTCCACCGGTTCCACCGGTTCCGGCGGCTCCGGTGTCAGCGGCGGCTGTCTGGTTGACGGCGGCTCGGTCATCAACGAAGCGAACATCGACATCAGCGCCGACGGCGGCATCGCGATCGCAGACGCCAGCGGCGGCGATGACAACATCGCCCTCGGTGACGATGCGGCGGCGGGCAACGGCGGCCGGGCCCGGGCGGACGCGGACGGCGGGTTCATCCTGGCCGGCGACATCATCACGGGTAACAACCAGGGCAATACCATCGACGCGACCTGCGGCGGCTCCGGCAGCGGCGCCGGGGGCACCGTGGTCTACGGCGGCGACATTCTTAATCAGACGACGCTCACGCTGAGCGCCGACGGCGGCACCGCGATCGCGGACGCGGCTGGCGACGACAACAATATCGCCGTCGGCGGTAACGCGGGCGACGCTTCGGCCGGCAATGGCGGCCGCGCGGTGTCGAACGCCGTGGGTGGCGTGATCTGGGTTGGCAACATTGTCACCGGCAACAACGTCGGCAACGTGATCGCCATTGGCGCGAACTTTGCCCCGGTTCCTGATCGAGACGGCCCCGACAAGAAGGAGACCCCGATCCGGACCATCAAGAAGGGCTACGCGGCGCCGAGCAAGCCAGGCGCCCGAACGACGACAAAGGCGGGAGGTCGCGTATCGGCACGGGCGGCTGGTCGCCTAGCCCCGAGCGCGCGGGTCCGGCGCGCCCCGGCCGGCCGGCGGGCGCAAGCGGTCGGGAAGCTGCCGAACACGGGCACAGGCCCAGCAAACCGCGCGGCCGCTCAGGCAAGCGCGGCGCCAATGGCTCCGAACTACGTGGTCATTGAGCCGACGGCGGAGAACCTGGCCGCCAGGAAGCGCCGACGATCATATACGCGCATGGTGGAGGCCGATAGCCCCGCCCGCGGGCGACGGCTCTAGCCAACGAGCATCAGCGACGTCACGGACGTTGCAGGACCGATGGCTCGATTTCCTTCGAGCCATCGGTCCTTCGTCGCAGCACTTTGCGGAAGAGCTGTCGGCTCTGGAAGCACTCCGTCCTCAGTTCCGGAGGGACTTCGTGATGTTCAGCGCGGACTTCTAAGTAGGTCGCCATTCATTCTGAGAAGGACTATGCTCGGGGTCTCATCCCACGGAGGCCCGGCCTGCTCATCGTCTTCGCCCCAGCCGACCGAGTGGCGCTCGAAGCGTCCGCCAGCCAGGAACGACGGGTGCGGCGCTGGCGCCGCTACCAGGCGATCCTGCTCTTGGCCGACGGGCAGGCGCCGCCCCAAGTGGCCCAGGTCCTCGGCTGTGGGGTCAGCACCGTCTACGCTTGGGCGGCGGCCTGGCGCACCGACGGGCTCGCTGGCGTCGCGGAACAGGAGCACGGCGGCGGGCATTGGACGCTGGATGCCACCGGCGAAGAGGCGCTCGGCGGGCTGCTTGAGATGGCGCCCCAAGTCCGCGGTCACCAGGCCACGAGCTGGACCGTGCCCCTGCTGCACGGGGAACTGACGCGGCTCGGCTACCGGCTCAGTCAGCGTACCGTCCGCCGCGCCCTCCACCGCTTGGGCTACCGCTGGAAGCGCCCCCGTTACGTCCTCGGTCGACCCGACCCGGAGTACGCCCAAAAAAAGCGGCCGTGAGCGCGCACGCCGAGGCCATGCTGGCGGCCGGCGGCGAGGTCTGGATGGCGGATGAGACGGCGCTGCGCGAGTTCCCACCCCGGCGCGCCGCCTGGAGCCAGGCCGGACAGCCGACCAACGTGATCATCAGCGGCCGCAATGCCCGGCACACGCTCCTCGGTGCCCTCAATATCAGCAGCGGAGAGTTGGTGGTGGTGCCGCGCCCACGCAGCCGCACCGATGACGTGCTGGCCCTGATCGACACCCTGGCCGCGATCCGTCCCCACGTGCCCAAGCTGCTGGTTTGGGACAACGCCCCGCCCCACCACCCGCACCGGGTCCGCGACGTCGCCCAGGACGCCAGCATCACGCTGGCCTTCCTGCCGTTCCGCTCGCCGGAGCTGATGCCGCTCGAAGACTTGTGGCGCCAGCTAAAGGCGGCGGTGGCGGCGAATCGCTGCTACGCGTCGCTTGCTGAGTTGACCCAGCGTGCGCTCACCTGGTTGGCGGCGATGACGCCGACCGACCGCCTCTGTCGCTGCGGCTTCGCGTCCGCCAAATTCGATTGGCTACCTACTTAGTGGCCAAGGGGGCACCCC
>JACCYK010000436.1 GCA_013696525.1 Chloroflexia bacterium | reverse complement strand
GGCAGCGTCGCCCTCACCCGTTGGAGCTGGCGAGGCTCGCTGCCGGCGACGGTCAGCGCTGGCTCGGGTAGCCCGCCGCCGAGTCATCGGTAAAGGGTTGGCCCCCGTATCGCGCGAACCATTCGCAGATGCGGACGATACGGTCGATGGCGCGTTTTGGCCGGGTGTAGGCGTGGTGGTCGCCTTGATAGACGATCAGCTCGGTCGGCTCGCCGAACTTCTTGAGCGCGACGTCGTACGGCTCCGACAAGTTCGGCGGACAACGCCACGCCCGGCGAGACCTCGGGTTGGGTCACCAATCGCATCCGGTAGATGTCGGCAACTTGGAACGGCGGTTGGGTCTCCCCTGAAACTACGTCCGGCTTGTCCCGTACGGTCGTCGGGGTCGCCACCATTCCCCCTTTGGCTAAACCACAAGCGTTGCCGCGATCATACCCGCAACCAGTGCCCGAACAAAGCGTGCTGTCAGCGAACCGAGTCCTCCTCGGGCACCGCGGGCTCGACAAAATCGGGGAAGGACGCTTCGACCGCCTCGACCGCAGGCACCACGCCGCCGGCGACCCAGTGCATCACGTCCGCCTTCGTCGCGTCACCGCGGGCGAACTCGCGGATGATGCGGCCCTTATGGAAGACCAGCACGCGGTCGCAGACGCCCAACGTCTCCTCGATCTCGGACGAGGTGAAGAGGAGTGCCAGCCCCTCCCGCGCGAGCTGGTCACAAAGGGCGTAGATCTCCGCCTTGGCGCCAACATCGACGCCGCGGGTGGGGTCATTGAGGATCAGGATTTCCGGCCCGGTTGCCAGCCACTTTGCGAGCACCACCTTCTGCTGGTTGCCGCCGGAGAGATTGACCACCCGCTTGTCGATGCTGTCGGTGGCCACATTGAGCTTGCGTACGTACTCGTTGGAGAGGCCGCGCTCTTTGCCCCGGTCGATCAGGCCCAGCTTGTCCAGGAGCTTGTCGAGGACGCAGAGGCTGGCGTTCTGCCGGATCGTCCACTCCAGCATTAAGCCCTCGTCGCGCCGGTTCGCCGGGATCAGGCCCCACCCCTGCTTGATCGCCTGGAACGGCGACGCCGGCCGCCCGGCCCGGCCACGATAGACGACATCGCCCCCCGTTGGCTTGCCGATGCCAAAGAGGACGTGGAACACCTCGTCGACGCCGGAGCCTTCCAGCCCGGCGAAGCCAAGGATTTCACCCTCGCGGATCTGGAAATCGACCGGGCCGACCGCCGAGCCCACGCTGAGACCAGTCACTTCGAGCCGCGCCGGGGCGTCATCGGCGATCACTGGACGTTGCGGGAAAGTCTCTTCCAAGCGGCGTCCGATCATGGCGGCGATGATGTCGGGGATGGATGTCTCCGCCGTCCGCCAGGTCCCCTGATACTGGCCGTCGCGCAAGACGCTGATCCGGTCGCAGATGGCGAAGACCTCCTCCAGCCGGTGCGAGACATAGACCACGGTCAGGCCGCGATCCCGCAGCCGGCGGAGGATCTCGAACAGCCGCTCCGACTCGCTGGCGCTGAGCGCCGAGTTCGGTTCGTCCATGATGATGATGTCGGACTCTTGCTCCAGGGTCCGCGCGATCTCGACCAGTTGGCGTTCGGCCACCGACAGCGTGCTGACCTTGGCCCGCGGATCGAGGTCGATCGCCATCTCGCCTAAAACTCGTCGCGTGGCCGCCACCATCGTCCGCTCGTTGAGCAGGCCGCCGGCAATGGTCTGCTCGCGGTTGGCGAAGATGTTGGCGGCCACCGACAAATGCGGGAAAAGGTTCAGCTCCTGGAAGACGATGCTGACGCCGAGCCGGCGGGCATGCAGCGGGTCGCTGATGCTGACCGGCTCGCCGTCCAGCACGATGGTGCCCCGGTCCGGTTGATAGACGCCGGCCAGCATCTTCATGATGGTCGACTTGCCGGCCCCGTTCTCGCCGACAACGGCATGGATTTCGCCCCGCTCAATGCCGAACGAGACGTCATCCACGGCCGTCACGCCACCGAAGCGCTTCTCAATGCGGTCGAACCGGATAATCACCAAGGGCGCTGTCCTCAGCCTGGATCACGCCCCCTACCCCCCGATCTTGGGGGGGGGGTTGAGCCGCTACGGCGCCGGCGTTGCCCGCGGCATGCCAGGGGTACGCAGGTCGTCGTAGGGTCGCGCCGCCGCCGCT